>CAYUFO010000230.1:0-3243 GCA_964443985.1 uncultured archaeon
AATCGCCATTCAGGAGTTCTGGATCCGGACGGGAACATCTGGCGCCTGGAACGAATACATAAGCTTTAATCCGGACTATCCGATGTTTGAAAAGAAGGTATTCGGTCCAGATGAATCGATTCGTGCAAAATCCCATCGGTCGAGTCCCACCCCCTGCCCCCCGGAGGTCGCGGAGTACATCTCATATGGTGGGGATGAACCGCCCATCCCCTATTCCGTTGACATCAACATCACCTATGTGACGTTTGGCAGCGAATTGCCGCACACCGACAAGGGGACCATTCACGGCATCTGGTATGAAGAGGTAGAGTAGGATATTACCTCCCGAGTACTTTCGCGCGGCGGCTGGCAGCGGCCACTGTCTCTCTCAGAGATTCCCCGACGTTCTTTTCCTCGAGGACTGCGAGTCCTGCGACAGTTGTCCCCCCGGGAGACGATACCGCATCGATGAGTTCGTCGGGCGTTCCCTTACCAGAAAGGACCATCTCTGCCGCTCCCTTGGCGGTCTGGGCTGCGAGCGTCAAGGCGACATCTTCTGGAAGTCCTTGTTCGACGCCCCCCGCTGCGAGTGTCTTGATGACATAAAAGAAATAAGCCGGGCCGCTACCGCTTAAACCGGTCACGGCGTCGAGAAGCGACTCCCCAACTTCAACAACGAATCCCAGCGATGAAAGCAGTGAGGTGACCAGCGATACGTCCTCGTCGGTCGCCTTGGCTCCCCTCGCCAGTCCCGCGGCCATTTCGCCGACGACGGCCGGTGTGTTGGGCATGACGCGGATGACGCGGGCGTCTGATGCAAGGGCGTTCTCGATGGTAGCAATCGATGCACCTGCCGCGATGGAGACGAAGAGCTTCCCATCGCTTTCGCCCTCAACTTCTGAGAGGACGTCCGCCATATCCTTCGGCTTCACGCAAATGAAAACGACATCCGAAGAGGAAACCACTTCCTTCGCTGAAGATGCGCTCCTGCCCCCAATAGCTTTCGATATTGTGTCCGCTTTTTCGGTGACAGCATCATGGAGGAATACGTCACTTTCGGCGACCGCCCCCCCCGAGACCATCCCCCGTACGAGGGCCTCGCCCATGTTGCCAACGCCGATGAAGCCGATAGTAGTCATCGTGGTCAATTAATACCCCTCCCAATAAAAGAAACGCGGATTCCCCATCGCCGCCATCTACGTCTTTCCTATATATCCTCACGACAACAATCAAATCCGCGAGCACCGGAAACGAGCGCGGTGAAGGGGGGGGGTTATCAATGATTGTCGGCTGAATACCGTGGGCTTTTAGCCCACGGATGAAAGCCGACGGTATCTATTTTTTTCGGGCCCGCAATGTAGTCTTTGAGACTGCGTGCGCCCGAATTTCTCGTGGAAATTCGGCGGCGCACGCAAGCGTGTAGTTTTTCGTGGTGTGTTCGTAAGGTATAAATTACTCTTTGCGGCGGTGCGGCAAAGACCTATGTCTTTGCGCGCACGAAGACGAACCGTCTTCGTTGCGGCCGCAAAGGGCCGCCGGCCGTGGCGGTCAGCGAAGCCTTCCGACGCCTCAAAGGAGCCAGCAGCCGCACGCTACGACAACAGTTCCCCGCGATGGTCCAGCGCTACTTCTGGGGCGCTAACCAACCCGTGGGTTGGTCGCACCCAACGAGAGGTCTGCTCTCGTTAGGGCAGCGGACTCTGGAGCCCCGGCAAATTCTGGCGCACGAACGACTTACAGTCGTTGTGCGCAAGAAGCAAAGCTTCTTAGCGCAGCATCGGCGACGTAATGAACAGCATTCGCTGTTCGTACGCACGAACACCACGGTGTTCGTCGCGTCACCTGCGACATGGTCGAAAACTACATCCGCGACACCCACGACGAAGAGCCCTCCGCTCTTCGTGTGCACGACCACTCTGCAGTGGTCGTTGCACCGCACCCGCTGGAAAAAACCAGTCACCACACAAAAAGGCCAAACCCAAATCAAAACCTGGCTATAAAACCCCGGGATTCAGCCCGGGGATATTTATTAGCGTGTCTATCCCTTGATACACTAACGATGGCGGAAAAGCAGCGGTCGACTCCCCTCCGCACATCCCCCGAAAGCGACATACAGGTCCTGAGGCCGGGGGATATCCCGCCCCTGAAGGAGGTTGACTTTCATTTATCCACGACCCCCCAACGGCGTATGCCGAAACGGCAGCGAAAAAGGGAGCTGGCATTGTTCGGCGACTTCTACGAACGGCTCCCCGAAGACGATGCCGGCCTCGCCTCCTTATCCGATAACGACGACCGGGGATGGAATGCCTTGAAGACGGACATGGTCCGGCGGCACCCCGACTTGAACGAGTTGGACGTTAACGCCTCCGTCAACATCCTCAGGGAGTTCTCCCGCCAAGGCTTTTCCGCCGAAGCCCTCAAGATTTTGGTGCGGCGGTGTTCGAGCCTTGCCGACCTCGAATACGCCGCCCACATCCACCGGTTCCTGACGGAAAAGACCGTCATGGTCGAAGCAGCCGAGAAGGAGCAAGAAACTGGCTCCCAGCCAGTACGAGACCTATCACGGGCCGAGATTCCCCGGCTCACCCTGCAGCTGCTCGCAGAAGAGCGAAGCCGAAAGGCATCACAAAGAAGGGGACGGCGGGCCTGGACCATTGGCGGTGCGAGTATCGGAGCAGTGGGGATTGTCGCCGCATCGCTTTTGCTCACCCAGCAACGGCATCCCAACATCGACCTCAACGCCCTTGTTGTATCAATGATTGCGCACAACGGATCCCGTGCCGTCGTCGACATGTATCGCGAGCATCCCGGCCATGTGCGCGCCGCCCGGGACGTCGCATACAGGAGGGCCCGGCTTCTCGGGCATGACACGACCAGGGCCGTGCATCCCGGCATCCTCTTGCAGTCGCTGCTTTTGCTGCGAATGGACAGGGACGACAACGGCATTCTCGACTACGATCTTTTCAAGCCACCCGATCGTTTGGAATTGGACGGCCTACTGGGCTCATCTGCGAAAAGCAAAAATGACCTCAAAGACCTCCATGAATTGCTCAGGAAGATCCGGCCGAAAATCGAGAAACCCCCTTTACCAAGAGATGTCGCAAACCTGGGCCCCCAACACGATAAACGAAGGCTTGCCAAGGCCCGGGGAAGCTATCAGAGAAGAAGAGTCTGATTACTGGTATTCGGATTCAACGTCTTTGTGCGTGAATTTCTTCCCGTCTATTCCCGAGTACTCTGCGATCGTCTGTCCGCTTCCCTTGA
>CAYUFO010000231.1:0-3200 GCA_964443985.1 uncultured archaeon
CGGCAGAGTTTTGCGAAAGTAGGACATTCAGAACCCCCCGTCAAGTGAAATCTCAGACGTTTTTGCACATTTCATTGCCGCTTTCGGATATGGCCCGTGTATCGTCGCAAAGGCTACAATGGAGGATATGCCTTTGAACCAACAACATATTGAAGAACTGAAGAAAATATACCTGAAGAATACAGGAGAATCTCTTTCAAATCAAGAAGCCTGGGATATGGCCGGAAGATTGATTGAGCTCTTTAGGCTATTGATAAAGCCAGAGCAAAACAACGAGAAGAAATAACACATACTAAACATGTCCAAAATAGCTATATATGCACGAAAATCGACTGAATCCGAAGATCGACAGGTTTTATCTTTGGATTCCCAGGTTACGGAACTTAAGTCATTCGCCCGGACGGAGGGATTCGAGATCGTAAGGGTGTTGACCGAGTCTCAATCCGCGAAAGCTCCGGGCAGACCGATCTTCAACAGGATGATGGCCGATGTTCAGAAGGGAAAGTATGATGGCATTCTCTGCTGGAAACTGGACAGGCTGGCCAGAAATCCTATAGACGGTGGGAGTATCATCTGGGCGCTGGAAGAACGGAAACTTGAAGCCATTCACACGCCGCAACGGTCGTTCCAGAATACCGGTAATGACAAGTTCTGGATGAACCTTGAATTTGGCATGTCGAAGAAGTATGTCGATGACCTGAGTGACAATGTCAAACGGGGACAGAAAGCAAAACTGGAAATGGGATGGATTCCGGGAAGACCTCCGCTGGGATATCTCAACGAGAAGGAGAGCCGGACAATCGTGAGGGACCCGGAACGCTTTCCTTTAATCAGGAAGATGTGGGATATGATGCTCACAGGAGAATACACACCAAACGCCATAGTCAATATCGCTACGGACGAATGGGGATTGAGAACGAGGAAGCACAAGCGCTTCGGAGGCGGACCGGTAGGCTATTCGGAGATATACAGGATACTGACCAATCCTTTCTACTACGGGATAATTGTGCGTAAGGGGGAGTTCTACAAGGGAGCACACGAACCGATGATTACCAAGTCGGAGTTCGACAAGGTGCAGTACCTTTTACATCGCGGATCGAACAAACGACCGAAGAGATTCTCATTTCCGTATACCGGAATGATCAGGTGCGGAGAATGCGGCGCGAGTATTACAGCTGAACACCGGATAAATCGATATGGCCGACACTACATTTACTATCATTGCACCAAGCGAAAAAGAACCGTACGGTGCTCGCAACAGTACATTCAGGAAAAAGACCTGGAACTCCAGATGTCAGCCTTCCTTCAGTCTATCACCATCTCGAAGGACTTCAAGGATTGGGCGATAAGGGTATTACGTGAAACGCACGAGGAGGAACAAGGGAAGAATATCGCCGCCGCTCAATCACTCCGGAAGAGACACTCTCGCCTGAAATCTGAATTGTCGGAGTTAATGAATATCCGGCTTCGTGGTCTACTCACGGACCAAGAGTATCTCTCCAAGAAAGCGGAGCTGGAGAAGGAACGTGCGAGGCTCAGGGAGTTGATAGATGACGCGGAACACAACTTCGATGATGTTCTGGGAAAGTGTGAACGGGTCTTCGAGTTCGCCTGTGATGCCAAAAGTCGGTTTGACAACGGCAGTCCGGAGGAGAAAAGGGCGATAATAGTAAATATCGGTTCGAACCTCGTTTTGAAGGATAGAATATTGTACATTTCTCCACAGAAACCGTTTGTTTTCATCCAAAAAGGGCTGTCTGAGACAACCCTGAAAACGACTTCGTTCGACCACACTGAATTGCGCGAGAGTCAGCCCAGAAATGGAGGTGACAAGAACCCGCTGGAAGATTTCTACCGCCTAGTGAAGGACGTTCGAACTTTTTATCTCGAAATGGCCCGGAAATAAAAGGTTTCGTGAATTCTTACTGTCAGAATAGCAGATAAGAAGGAGGCAGTCCAGAACTCGGCATGTCCGTCTTCTAACACATGATTAGAGCCTTGGAATCCATCGTAATCACAAGGAGAGTCGATTCTATCGCATAGAACGTAAGTATCAATGATTGGCTAACAAATAATACTATAGTTGTAGATTCTTCAATTCACGATGCAGATCATCCATGCGTTTCCTTGTGAAACTCGTAAGTACAGCAGGATGACCCTGTTCAACAGTCGAATCGGAAAGCTAACGATCGTAGAATTCCTTGAAACCTAGCTTCTCGATCAAGCCAGTGTCGATTAAAAAGGACCGTAAGTTGTTTAGTTCGATAGGAAGGTTGTTAGTGATTCTGACACATAACACCCTTCGCCTAAACCTTTCAAACTCTTTCTTACGCTGTCTGCGTTCTTGCCACTTGGACAGTAGTCCTTTCAGGACATGGTCAATAATCTTAAGAAGAAATTCCATATTGTCAAATAGTGACCGATTATGCGAGATTGCAAGCCAAATCGACAGAAATATCCAACAAATTGTATCCGGCAATTTTGAACCGGATCGAATTCTACTACTCAAAGCACTTTCAAAGGTATAGAGGCAACTTCAGGTCTTTTGTTTGACAATTTCTTCTAGTTCATTTGAAACTTTCGCATTTTCACCCCCCCCACAAACAACACACGCCGGAGCGCTTGGATTTGAGGACAATATAAAGAGGCACCGCCTGAATGGGTGCCTCATACTTGGTTCATGCCTGGAAAGTCCGCGCTCAGGGGCTGCCAGACTTGGCGACGTTTTCAAACAGAGCAAAACCGCTTCTATTTTTTTCATCCGACTTGGGGATCACTTTAGCCGGTTTTGGGTCCTCGCCCACTGAAGACCCGGCGGGCAGGTTGGACGGTTTTGAATGATCAGCTCCGGTCGACCCGGGGGGCATTTTGGACGGTTTTGAATGTCTCAGCCGGTCGTAACGGGCTACTGTATCTCTGTGTACACCAAGTTCACGCGATATACGACGGTAAGACCAGCCACAATCAAGTAATCCTATAATCGCTTCTACTACAGCCACTTTGAGTAGATTCGCCATACCATACCTCCCTATAAGAAGGTATATGACAAATCACCGCCCTCAAAATGGCCGGTTTTGACATGACCCTAAGTGGACGGTTTTGAACGCCCGATGACATCACGAGCCGACCTGAAGAAGATGAGATACATCGGTAACACCTCTCGTATTAGGGTAGAATAGACCTGTTACCCATCTAACTCA
>CAYUFO010000232.1:0-3159 GCA_964443985.1 uncultured archaeon
GAATCAGGTGGCGCCTTCCGTCGGAATCAGGTGGCGGAATCGTTCGGAATATGCATGCTGGTCAACCCGAACGACACCGAGCACGCGGTCGGCCTCAATTTTCTGGCCAGAACGCCGATGGACCCGTCGGCGCAGGCCTCACAGGTGATGAAGGCCATCGCCAAGGTATTCGGAGAAACGGGCAGCGACACCAAGCCGCGCCTTGAACGCTGGCAACGCAATTTGTTGATATCCCTCATTGAGGCACGCCTTACCATGGCGGACATGCTCGATTTTCTCTCAGTAGTCAGCCCGCTCTATAGGGAAGCGGTGCTTACGGGCGTGTCCAACGAATACGTCAAGCGGGAGTGGCAGGGATTCGACGCCATCAAAAAACGCGACGAGAAAGAGAACCTCATCGAAGCTCCGCTCAACCGAGCGGCCAAGATGATACTCTCCGATCCGATCAGGCGTATCATCGGACAGGAGCGGTCTACCGT
Organism: uncultured archaeon; assembly: GCA_964443985.1. GTDB lineage: Archaea > Altiarchaeota > Altiarchaeia > IMC4 > JBDREA01 > JBDREA01. The sequence continues at coordinate 480 of CAYUFO010000232.1, forward strand.
CGATCTTGGTGAGGCAATGGAAACTGGCAAAATCATCCTGGTCAACCTGGCTCCGCTGACCGTTTCCCGCGAATGCCAGCAAATACTCGGGATCCTGCTCGCAGACCAGATCGTCAATTGCGCCTTTCAGCGCTCGAAACGGCAGGCGAGAAAGCCCTTCTTCGTCATAGTGGACGAAGCCGCCGAGCTGACCTCCGATGACCTGCCTTATTCCCTCCAGGCACTCAGGAAATTCGGGGTCTTTTTCACGCTTTGTTATCAGACACTGACGCAAATCAAACACATCCCCGGCTACTACGAGAACGTGATGACCAACTGCGACGTCAAGCTCGCTTTCAAGTCCAGCCGTCAGGACAGCGAAGAGTTGGTCGGCGAACTGTTCGCCGGTCGGATCAGCGGGAACGAGGTGAAAGATGAGCTGTATCGCACCATGCTGATTCCCAGAGAGACGGTTCGAGAAATCACCAGCATCGGCACAGCGACTTCCGAATCGACCGGAGAATCCGATTCTTCGGGCTTGAGCTTTGGTTCCAGTTTCGGTTCGGGTTCATCGCACGGCTACGGTTCGGGAAGCGCGGACCACTCCGTACCGGGTGCCGGATTCCCGTTCGGCGATCCCGTGTTATCGCATACCGATTCGTTGTCCCAGATGAGTTCGCAAGGTAGTTATCAGTCCGATTCTTCATCGTCCTCCAGTGCCCACAGCGAAACGCGGAGCCGGTCCGAATCAGAGAGCGAAGTAACCACAGTTGTGCCGTTCTATGAGTACGTCAGGGAGCAGGAACTCGCCAACCGGCAATACTACACCATCGAGGAAATCAAGGAGAAATACATTGCCTGGGTCATGTGTCAGCCGCAGCGGCACTGTCAGCTGAAGCTGAAAGACGAAAAGGCCGTGCCGCTGCTTGTCAGTTTCGTCGAGGAAGTGAGAGTCAGGGAGAAAGACAAGCAACGGGTCAGGGACCGTTCCAACGAGAAGTACGCGCTACCCGCGGCCCGTGCGGATGCGCTCGTTGAAGAACGTCGCATCCGCTTGCTGGAAGGAGACCGCGTCGTCGAGGCGGTCGAAGCCGAAGAAGTGGAAATCGTCAACAGCCGGTGGCAATAGGAGAAATACGTGGAGAAGTTGTTAACCGTCCAAGAGTTGGCCGAGCTGCTTAATGTGCCCGTGTCGTGGATTTACGACCGAACGAGGAGTGGCGGTCCCGGCCATATTCCGCATTACAAGATCGGTAAGTATCTGCGATTCGCGGAAGAAGAAGTCATGGACTACCTTCGTTACAAGTGCGTCGACGACCCCGTCAATTCAATGTGATTGACAATGTGCGGAGATGAGAATACATTACGGCATGCTCACAACAAATTGCATCATTCGCGAATCGACCTTATTGGCAATCATGATGCCACTACTGGTTCGATTCGCCTAACATGCCACACGGAAAGGAGGTGAAAACACATTGGCAATAGGAAGCGTGCAAAAGCGCTCTGGAAGCTGGTATGCCGTCTATCGGACGGGCAACCGGCAAAAATGGGAACGAGCCGGGTCATCGAAGAAGGACGCCGAACGGCTTCTCGCCGCACGGATGAACGAAATTCACATCGGTATCTACCGAGAGCGGCCCCGTATTACATTCAGTGACTTCGCCGCGAAGTGGCTGGAAGATTATGCGAGGATAAGCGTCAAGCAATCGACGTATTCCAGCTATAGAGACATGGTACGTCTGCACCTGAATACGTACTTCGGCAACAGACTGCTCGATAAAATCACTGCAGCCGAGGTCCAGAAGTTCGTTTCGCAGAAGATCACGAAAGACGGTCTGTCCGCTAAATCGGCGGTCAACCTCCTCGTCTTGCTGAAAGGGATATTCAAACACGCGCAGATATGGGGATACTTATCCCACAATCCCGCATCTTTGGTGCAGCGACCGCGCGTCGAGCAGAAGGAGATGGATTTCCTCACACCGGATGAGATTCGTCTCTTTCTGAAAAACGTCGATTCTTCGCATCACTGTATGATGCTGACTGCGGTGTTGACGGGCATGCGTCGCGGCGAATTGCTCGGCCTGAAGTGGGGCGACATCGACTGGGAGCGTTCGGAGATCATCGTACGCCGTTCTCTTTACAAGAGCGGTTTTGTTACGACGAAATCCAAACGATCAAATCGCCGCATCCAAGTGTCTCCGATGCTTCTCTCCGCGCTGAGGCGACATCGCTTGACCGCACCGCAATCCGATCTTCAGCTGATCTTCTGCAATAGTGACGGACAACCGCTCGATCCCGACAACATGATCAAGCGGGAATTCCATCCCGCGCTGGACAGAGCAGGCTTACGCCGGATACGCTTCCATGATCTGCGGCATACTTACGCGTCGCTCTTGATCGCACAGGGCGAGAACATCAAGTTCGTCCAACAACAACTTGGTCATGCATCCGCGAAGACGACGCTCGATCGCTATGGACACTTGATGCCCAGCATGTCGAACGAAGTGGGATGCCGCCTCGATCAGACGGTTTTCGGAGGGCTTTCTAACAAAGCTGTTAGAAAACTGTTAGAAAATCCGGTTCCCGAAGCAAATTCCCCGAAAAACGAAACCCCCGAAGTGGTTGAACTTCAGGGGCTTAAGCTTGGTAGCGGGGGCAGGATTTGAACCTGCGACCTTCGGGTTATGAGCCCGACGAG
>CAYUFO010000233.1:0-3144 GCA_964443985.1 uncultured archaeon
CCGCCATCCTCACCCTCGAGCGCATCCTCTACCCCCTCGTCGTCTTCTTCGCCTCCATCTCGAGCTTCACCCGCCGCATGTACCTCCCCAAAAAGCGCCGCCCCCTCATCACCGAAGACGAGCTCAAGACCATCGTCGAAGTCGGCGTCGAGGAAAAAGTCCTCGAGAAAAAGGAACGCGAGCTCATCGAGGGCGTCCTCGAATTCAACGACATAGCCGTCAAGGAAGTCATGACGCCCCTCGTCAAGATGGTCGGCTTCGAGGCCGAGCGCACCGTCGCTGAAAGCGTCCCCCGCATCAACCAGACCCGCCACTCCCGCTTCCCCGTCTACGAGGACGGCAACCGCGACAAAATCGTCGGCATCGTCCACGTCAAGGACTTCATGCGCGCCTGGGAGAAGGACCCCAAGCAGCGACTGCGCGACATCGCCCGAAAACCCGTCTTCGTCAGCCGCGAAGCCATCATCAGCGAGCTCTTCCGCGAGATGCAAAAGCGCCGCGTCCACATCGCCATCGTCATCAACGAATTCGGCGGCGTCGAGGGCCTGGTCACCATGGAGAACCTCATCGAAGAGATAGTCGGCGAAATCGAAGACGAAAGCGACGACGTCAGCCCCGACCTCCTCATCAAGAAGAACAAGAACACCGTCATCGTCCACGGCGAGACCGACCTCGAAAAACTCGAACGCTTCTACAAGATGGAACTCCCCCGCGAAGGCGACTACCAGACCGTCAGCGGCCTCCTCCACTACCAATTGAAGCGCATACCCCGAAAGGGCAGCAAGGTCGACGTCGCAGGCCTGCGATTCGAGGTCACCAAAATCAGCCACCGACGCCCCGAACGCGTCACGGTGACGAAGATACGAAATGGCTGATCGAAAAGAGCCCTCATCGCAACGCACACTCTCGAAAACCCTCCTCTACGCAATCCTCGGACTCCTCAGCGTTGCCTATCTTCTCAATCTCGGCGCCGGGATATTCGAGATACTCCCCGACGCCCTGCCCCTTGTCGGCAACCTCGACGAAGCCGCCATGGTATTCGTCCTCGGCGCCGCCCTCGAGTATTTTGGCCTTCCCATCGGCTCGATGCTCAAAAAGATCGGCGGAAAGGGGACGTGAATCCGTCATCGAGATTTATACCCCCAATCTCCATGTGGTAGTGATGAAGACGCCGAGCATCAGCAAGTTCATCAAGCGCTCCAAGAAGGCGGGGCTGCCGCCGGGCACCCTCGTCCACGTCGGTGAGCAACGAGAAGCAAAGGTCCGAATCTCCGTCATCGACTACGACGAGAAGACGATCGAAGAACGCGTGGTCGAGAACGTCGAAGACGTGTTTTCCCTGCGCGACACCAAGACGGTCTCATGGATAAACATCGACGGCGTCCACGACACCGACCTCATCCAGGCGCTCGGCGACCACTTCGGCCTGCACCCCCTCATCCTCGAAGACATCACCTCGACGGGCCAGCGGCCCAAGCTCGAAGACTACGACGACTATCTCTACGTCGTCGTCCGGATGCTCGCCTACGACCGGGAAAGAAACGACCTCTCATCCGAGCAGGTCAGCGTCGTCCTCGCCCCCCGCGCCGTCATCAGCTTCCAGGAGCGTCCCGGCGACGTCTTCGACATGGTGCGAAAGCGCATCCGCGACGGCAAGCGCATCCGGAAACTCGGCACCGACTACCTCGCCTACGTGTTATTGGACTCCGTCGTCGACAGCTACTTCGCCGTCCTCGAAGCAGTCGGCGACCACATCGAATCCCTCGAGGAGGAACTCGTCACCGACCCCACCCAGGAAACGCTCGCCAGGATCCACGCCCTCAAACGCGAGATGCTCTACCTCAGGAAGTCGGTGTGGCCGCTTCGCGAGGTCGTATCAGGCCTCGACCGCGGAGAATCACCGCTCATCAAAAAAACCACCCACGTCTACCTGCGAGACGTCTACGACCACACCATCCAGGTCATCGACACCATCGAGACCTACCGCGACATGGTCAGCGGCATGCTCGACACGTATCTCTCCTCCATCAGCAACCGCATGAACGAGGTCATGAAGGTCCTCACCATCATCGCCACCATCTTCATCCCCCTCACCTTCATCGCGGGCGTCTACGGCATGAACTTCAACCCAGAGGCATCTCCCTACAACATGCCCGAGCTCGCCTGGTACTGGGGCTATCCCGCCGTCTGGCTCGTCATGGCGGTCGTCGCCGTTCTCATGCTCGCCTACTTCAAGAACAAGAAGTGGCTGTGACCCCCTCTTTTTATCGAATGCCTCCCCTAATCGATAAGACGAGACGATGAGCGCCCTCAAACAACGCCCTTCCCACAGCCACTGCACAAAGCCGCCTGCCACGCCCCCCCTGCTGGAACTCAAGAAACCCGAGACCTGGACCGTCGCCCGCGAGGACGGCAGCCGCTCACTGGACGTGCCCGTCAGCATCGACCGAGCCGAAGACGGCGCTCCCGCAAAGATCACGTCGTCCTTCGCGCTTCAAAGCACGGCAGACGACACCCAACTGCTCGATGCCGTCCTTGGCAAGGCCCTTGGCGCTGACGGCCTCGGCTGGGAAAAGGGCCCCGCCAACGACCTCGCCATCGCGGCAAGCGAGGCCTTCAACGACGCCGCCCGCCACGGCAACAAAGAGGATCCGGGGAAATCGGTCCGCATCAAGCTCGACTGCACCCGCGACAAGGCCGCCGTCACCATCCGCGACCAAGGCGACAAACCGTTCGTCCCCGACGAATCCATTCCCAATCCCACCCTCGACGAGAACCTCCTCAAGGAATCAGGCCGCGGCATCTTCATCATCCGCGAGCTCACCGACCACGCCGCATGGAGCGCCCACGCAGACGGCAACCAAGTGAGGATGGTCAAGTACCGAAAGCCCCAGCAGTAGCATCTCTTTGTTTTCTCGGGAACACGGTGTTGCCAAAAACGAGGACCACCACGGCGACCGCGAGCGCGACGATGCCTTCCAGGAACCCCAACGTCGGCAGCAGGTCAATGCGCACGAGCACGATGGCAGCCTGTCCGCCGACTATCGAGGCGATGCATGCCTGGGGGCTGGTCCGAGGGCGGTACAGGGCGACCCACGCTGTCGGGAACAATACGGCCAATCCAGAGAACGTCGTGGCCACGAG
>CAYUFO010000234.1:0-1420 GCA_964443985.1 uncultured archaeon
ATGGGGAGCTGTACGCTTCCGTTTTCGAAGGTGTGAAACCATGCTAGTTGAGGTTTGAGGCGGGAAAAACCCATCGTGGTTGTCATACCGGGTCGCCATCCCCCATAGCCGTACCCCACCATGGCCGCGATGACGAATGAGATGGCAAGCAATAAGGCCAGGAATCGGTATAGATGGATCCTTTGGCGAGGTAGCTTTCGAGCCTTGCCCGTTCCCTGCAGGACAATGAATACGACAACCAATAGGAATAGTATCACAAGTGAAATAATCGGTCTAAAGACGTAGACGATGAAGGCCATGACATAAGTTATCGATGACATCAGGTAGTACATCGGGGGATTGAGGATCAACGCCATGACTGCTGCGATCTTGACTGCACTGTTCTTGGGAAGTCGCAAGCCACGGGAGAGGATACCATAGTTGGCCATTGCGAGAACCGCGATGAACGCACCGGTCAATGCGATAAGGCGGGGTTCATCGATGACCCTCCCAAAATCTCCCACGCGAAAGCCGCCCGCCGACACCTCGTGACCAACGATGATAAAAAGCGAATCAAGCACGAAACCGACGATCGTGAACACGGCAATTACTGTAAGAAACCGACGATTCACCCGAATAAATGTGTCTTCAATCCGTTCATAGAGGAAGGCATACACGAGCACGTTCAGGAGGAAATTCATAACCAGCATGCCGAGATTCCAAGGCCGCCAAAAGGCATCAATCAACGGCGGCCCCAAATCAGCGGAAACTTCAGGGAGCAATGAAAGGAGGAGCCCGCCGGCCACAACCATCCGAGTTCCCAAGTTCATTCCACCGGCCCCCTTATTGTTCCATATGTGGTTTGTTTGATTGTTTTCATGTTTTTCTTGTTACGTATTTTTCCCGAACGGTTTAAGAGGAGACGGCTGGACGCGGCGAACCGTTTAATAAAACAGGGTTTGGACATTCTGGACGGAGGGAGAGAATTCGGGGTGCTGCAGCTATGAGGGGTCTTGGACGGTTAGTCGAGCATGTCCTTGATCCACTGGCTTGCTTCGACGATGTTGGTGCGGCCCGCGTTTTTGACGTCGACGAGGTTCTTCTGTTCGAGACTCTTCAACTCGTAGCTGAGTGTGGATTTTGGGATGCCTGTTTCGTGGAAGAGGTCAAGCTGTTTGAAGCGGTGGCCGTCTGCCGCCGTGATAAGTTCCATGATGTGGCGCTGGTTCTCGTTCAAGGTTTTGAGGATGCCCTGGAAGGTGTCGCTCGGCCCGGTGGGTGACGACGCGGATGTCGCAGCTACTGGCGCGGATGTGCCTCCCGACGCACGCTCCAAGGCCAGCCGCAGTTCGTGCTCTTCAGCGTAACTCTTTTCTAATTCCTCGTAGCGTTTCTTGAGGGTGACGTAGTTCTGGTACAGAAATATGGGCAGCGTCGCGAG
>CAYUFO010000234.1:1430-3128 GCA_964443985.1 uncultured archaeon
CGTCTGCCGCCGTGATAAGTTCCATGATGTGGCGCTGGTTCTCGTTCGAGGTTTTGAGGATGCCGGAAAAGGCGTAGCTTACGTCCGTGGAGGATGGAGGCTGTTTGGGAGAAGAGGACGGCGTCGTCTCTGTTTGCGTCTTTTGGCGTTCAAGGGACATTCGCAGTTCATGTTCTTCGGCATACAGTTGCTCAAGCTCTTCGTAGCGCTTCTTGAGGGTGACGTAGTTCTGGTACAGAAATATGGGCAGCGTCGCGAGGATGAAGCCGACGGTCAAAAGGACTGCCTGGGGGGTGTCCATGGATACGTATTCTTCTTAACCGCTAAAAATCAATGTCTTGACGTCTCATGGACCTATTTGCCGCCCGCATCATCGTGTTCTTCGTCGTCGCAGCATTCACTTATCTCAGCCTTCGCGTATCACCCGGCATCACGGCGCCGAGGGCGAAGGAAATAAAGGGCTCGAAAGTTTTCCTGCCAGTCTTCTTCCTCCTCGTCATTATTTCGGCGGGCGTCATGCTCTACGTCCTCACCTACTATACGTGGGTCGTGGGCTACGTCGTCGCCCTCGTCATGGGGCTCGGCACCATCAAGGCCCTGGAAGGCTACGGGCCCAAGGTCGCAGGCTCGATGGGCGGCCTCACCCTTCTCTTCTTCTATGCGGCAAGCCAGTCCGTCTCTGTGCCAGCCGTCATCCTCCGTGATGCCGCCACCTTCATATCGTGTCTGGCCATCGGCGTCTACTTCAGCCGCCTTGTGAGCTTCAAAAACCTCGCCCTCATATCCGCACTCCTCGCGGTCTATGACTTCGTCGCCGTATTCGTCACCCGCCACATGGTATCCTTGAACGTCCACGGCCGCCACATCCTGCCCCTCATCGCCGTCCCCTACACTGCAGCCGATGGCGTCCTCCAATTGCCGGGGACCGGCATCGGCTCAGGTGACCTCATCATCATCGCCGCACTCGTCGGCGGCACCGAACACGCCCATGGCAGAAAGGCGGCCGCCTACGTCGCAGCAGGCATCCTCGCAGGATTCGCCCTCACCTACCTCGGCATGAGCGCCGCAGGCATCAGGCTCGCCCCCGGCCTCCCCGGCATCGTCGGCGGAGGGCTCGGGGGGCTCTGGCTGGGGAAAAAGAAAGGGGGATAAGTCTCGAAAGCGGACAAAACTGCTTGCAACCTACAATTATAGATTAAGTTTGCTTGTTTTATGATCACTATGTAGCGGACATATCGTTTGTTTTCAACCTATGCTTATGTTGTCTGAGGCAGTGTTTTTGGGAAAAACCAGGGGTTATATAAACTCATATACCCTAGATAGTATCATGGACGTGATTCATTTTCCCCGCCTAGACACGGTATTGATGGTCGAGGAGTTTATCTGTGACCACAGCGGCGAATACAAGAAAAAGAGTTTGTGGCAGCATCTCCCCAAGAAGATGATGTATCAGACCTACTGCGTCGTATTCGAGTACCTCGAAAAATCAGGTAAAATTGCCGCCGACCACGAGGGGAAAATAGGCTGGATATGGAACCCTGAACTCGTGAAAAAATATCTAAACAGGCCCGAGTTGAGGGTACGGTGAAAAGCAGGGTATTCTTCGCAGACGAAAAGCTCCGAAAAGCATACGCCAAACTCAAGACATCAAAGACAGAAGACAAGAAACTCTACGACTGGATAAACCGGGCCCTCGAC
>CAYUFO010000235.1:0-3113 GCA_964443985.1 uncultured archaeon
TGCTTGGCGATGAATGTCTCGGAGTCCCAGTAGGCTCCTTTGACGAGGCGGATCTCGATAGGGCGCTTGCGCTTCTTGGCGCGCTTGAGCAGTTTCTCGACATCCTCTTTGGAGTCCTTGAGATACGCCTGGACCACCACGCCCATGGTGGGGCCTTCGGCGTAATCCGGGTCGTTCATGAGGAGGTCGAAGAGTTCGTAAGTGATCTCCTTGAGGGCGTAGTGCTCCAGGTCAATCATAATGAAGGCGCCGACCTCTCGGCTCTTGTCGAAGATGGGTTTGAGCATCTGGTGGAGGCGTTTTGCCGAGTGCTCGACGGCCACCTCGGAGCACTGGGAGTAGAGAGTCGAGACCTTGATGGAGAGGTTGATCTTGGGGATGGGATCTCTGCGCTCGTCTTCGGGAATCGGATTCTCCTTGGATTGTCGCTCAGAAGGAAATTCCAGCAAATCGACCTTCTCCGAGATATCAGGCGGCTGTCCAGCATTCTTCGAGCCAAACCAGCGTTTGAACAAACTCGCCACTACCGATACAGGGATAAAAGACAATATAAGGAAAAGAAAAACCACATCGAAGTCGATGCGAGAACTTTGTTCTCGCCCACCTCAGCGTCTTTCTTGCTAAGGTGCATTCGACTTCGTCGAATGCGCCGATTGTCGTCGGCAACGCTATCGACCTTTGGTCGATGCGCCCAAGCAACTCCGTTGCTGGGGGTTTCCGACGCCGAGGTCGAGATTATTGGATTCTAAATCAGTGTTTTTCTTTTTCGTGAACGTTTTTCTTTTTTTAAAAAAGAAAAAGGTTCGCCGAGGTTGAGATTTGAACTCAAGCTCCCTTGCGGGAACACGCTCTCCAAGCGTGCGCGTTACCGGGCTCCGCCACCTCGGCTTATGTTTGGCTTTGGGAGGGGGCGGGACCGAACACCCGGGGAGGTGTGAGGCGAACCGCCACCTCGGCAAAAAGCCATGTTTTGCGTATGCTTGCCGAGGTCAGCAAGCCGCAGGCTTGCGTAGACCTCGGCGTTGGGTTGGAGAGAGATTTAGGGCGTATTGCTATTTAAGAGATTAGATTTTCTCCGCTTCATCAATCAACATTATGGGTATGTCGTCTTCGATGCGGTATTTCAGCTTGCACGTCTTGCAGGTGAGGCTGTGCTCCTTTTTCGTGTCCGTGTAGTCGAGGTCTCCCTTGCATTTGGGGCAGGCGAGTATCTCGAGTAGTTTGGGGTCAAGCGTCATGGTGGAGGAGTATTTGCTTGTTGACTATTAATATGTTAGCCGCCCTTCGATTTCCACTTCTTCGGGTAGGTGCCCGGCGCCATGACGACGCGCTCAAGGGCGGCTATGGTGCCGGATTTCGTAGATTGTATGTCTGAGGCGGCCTTCTGGCTGGTGCCGACGGCGACGAGCTCTCCTTTGAGGCTCATGATGGCGACCTCGCCAGCGGCTTCGACGGATTCGGTGAGGCGCACGACACCCGGGGCGGTGAGGGGGGCGCCATGGCAGACGGCGTCGACGGCGCTGTCTTTGACCCATATCTTCGGCAGGTGGCTGACGGCGCGCTCGACGGGCGAGACGACGTTTCGCAGCGGCCCCTCGTCGCCGGATTCCTTGAAGGCGACGTAGGCGTCTTTGAGGTCGTGCAAGGAGACGATGCCTGTTTCACAGAAGGGGCCGACGGCCGTCCGCCGCAGTTCCGTCATCTGGGCGCGGCAGCCCAAAAGGAGTCCCGCGTCATGGCAGAGCTTTCGCACATAGGTGCCGGCCTCGCAGTCGACGTGGAAGAGGACGTGACGGTCGACTTTCTCGTCGGCCTGAAAGCCATAGACGCGCCTGATGCGCAACTCACGTTTGACGGCGCTTTTGAGGGGCGGTCGCTGGTAGAGGCGGCCCCGAAGGAGGCTGAACACTCGCTCCACATCCCCCTTGCTGACGTCGGCGTGGACGTGCATGACGCCGACATAGGACTTGCCCGCAGAAAGGAGGCTTGCGACCACCTTGGTCGCATCGTCGAAGGCGACGGGCAGGACGCCCGTGACCTTGGGGTCCAATGTGCCTGAATGCCCGGCTTTTTTTGCGGCCACGATGTCTCGCGCCCAGTTGGTCGCCTGGTGGGAGCTTGGGCCCGCGGGCTTGTCGAGGTTGACGATGCCAAGCCGCAGAAGCTGGACGACTGTGCGCTCGCCCGGGGCCACGCCATAGCGTTCATCGGTGGCGCTCTCGGTCTTTTCGATGATGCCGTCCGTTGTTTGAGCGGCCATGGCGAGAGAATGAGGGGGGGTTACTTCGCGCGAATCCCCGCTTTTTCGACTGCGGCCCTGACGTCTTCGGGTGAGGGATCTTGGCTGAGGTCGACTTCGACGGGATAGGGTTCGAGATGCCGGGCGTTCACCTTCTGCTGTTTGAACGTTGTTCCTGTGACGGAGACGAAGTGGTCGTCGATGCGTTCGACGACGACGCACGGGTCTCCCGCGTTCCTTCCCTTGACGATGCGGCAGAGCCTGCCGGATGCGATGATGGCCACTTTCACGCTTTGAATGATCTGTGAGAGAAACAATAGAGGGTTCAGCTATAAAAATACCCCGCTGTTTTTTTTATTTTTGTGCCTAGGCTCCCTAGGGTTAATCGGGTAGCGCGCTCCCGGTCCCCGTTCCTGGAATGCTCCGTGGTTCCCCGCGAAAAATGGGCTCTCTATATGTGAAGAAGGGGCAGTTAGCATTCTCTGTAGCCACGCTGTTGGTCGTCGCACTGCTCATATCTGGGGCTGCAGCCCAGGAGGAACCTGCTTTGCCCGAGGAACCCGAGCTCCCAAGCGACGGGGGCGGGGGTTTCATGGCGCCGTTCTTCAACGCCATAAAGAACCTCGCCACTGACACCCTCATCTGGATTATTAAAACCCTTGAAGCAGTACTGCGCTGGAATCCGACCGTGTATCCCTTGTACGTCGACGCGGACTTTAATAACTACGGCGACCACAAAGAGGGGCCGAATCCGACTGACTGCGCGCTTCCCGCCATCAGCCGGCTCATCGTCATGATGCTCTTGGTCCTCATGCCGCTCTACCAGATATTCATCCTCTACTACGGCATCATGATCCTCTGGTGGGCTCGCAAT
>CAYUFO010000236.1:0-3105 GCA_964443985.1 uncultured archaeon
AGAACACGCCGCAGATGAAGTTGAGCCCGTCATGCGCGCCGCCGGGGACGCCGCACCAGAAGCGGCCGATGCGGTGTCGACGACCGTCTCCTCGACGCTCGAGGCCACGACCACCCTCATCGAGGAGGCAGTCAGGGAATCGCTTGCCGAGCCTGCGACAACCATTGCCTTCGCCACCTCCGATGTCGTCACCTACGCGCTCCCCGTCCCCTGGGGCGAGATTGCAGTCACCATCGCGCTCGTCCTCGTCGCTGGATTATGCCTCGGCTACCTGCTTCGAAAGCGCTCGTTTTTCTAGCTCGGGGAAAGGCCGGTGTACATGAAATAGGCCCCTATGCACGCGAGGAAGACGGCCAACGCCCTTTTGAGGATGTGCAGCCATCCCCGCTCAAGCAGGGTATCTTTTTTGCTGTGGGTGGTGACGCCGACGAGGACGTACCAGCCGAAGTCGGCAAGCCAGTGGCCGCAGACGATCGTCCACACGCCCGCCATCCCCGCCTGCCGCAGTCCTTCCAGGAGCATCCGGCTGCCCACCGTCACCCACCAGAGTGGGAACGCGGGGTTCAGGCAGGTGAACAGGATGCCGCCGACGATGGTGGGATAGGCGACGTTCCTCCCCATTGCGAAATCCTCTACGCCTGTCCCCCGTCTCGCCTCCCGAAAAAGCTCATAGGAAGTGTAGAGGAGGAACAATCCGCCCAAGACACTCACGCAGGAGAAGACGATGGGGTCGTCAAGGAAATGGAGGAGTCCGTAGACGAACAACAGGACGACGACGACCTCGACGAGCACGTGGCCGACGATGACCTTGAATCCCGTCCACCGTCCCCGCCGAAGCGACTCATCGAGGGTGTAGGCAAGCAGGGGGCCGGGGATCAGCGCACCCGACAATCCGATGGAGAACCCCACCCAGAAAAGGAGTGCCAAGCTCACCAGGTCCATGATTCAGGCCCCTTTAACCTCTTTTCTTGCCGCGAGTCGGTAGCCGCAGACGACCTGTCTCGAGCTCGACAATTCTCGGTCGAGGTCGTCGTCGCCGGTGTCGACACGGAGGGTGTCGAATGAGGAGAGCTTCTGGGGTGTGGCCAGGACGATGACGTTGTCGAGCCCCACCTCCCTGAGGACGGCGGGGCTGAGCTGCTGGTTGCCGCGCCCGAAGATGAATCCCTGGGCGCCGATTGGCGTGACCAACAATTGGATCTTTGCTTCTTTTTCGATGATTTTGAGGAGTTGTTTTTCGTTGGCATCTTTCATGAGGAGTGCCCCCCCCTTCACAACATCGACTCCCAACAGCGTGTTTTCGACGCCTAACGCGTCTGCCACCGCAGCGACCGTCGACCCCGACCCCAGGATGACGAGCTCGTCGTCGTGGAGGAATTCAGCTGCGAATCGGGCGAGGTCGCGTTTGGCCCGCGTTTCGTCGACGCCCGCGAAGCTCATCTTGCCCGCCTGCAGGTGGCCGGCAAGCTGAGGCACCCGGGCCACGCCGTAGAGCTTCGCCCGGGGGACGTTCTTGCGAAAGGCATCCTCGTCGATGTCCATGACGTCGCCGTCGCCAAGCCGGGTGTGTCCGTTTAAGAAGGCGGCGAGCACCTCGCCTGCCGCCCTCGGGCTGACGGCGAACACGCTCGAATGCATCTTGACGCCGGCGGGGATGCCGAGGATGGGCACGCTGTCGCCTACCACCGAGTACACGTCCCTTGCTGTGCCGTCGCCGCCGCAAAACACAATGAGGTCGACTCCTTTTTCGAGGAATTTCCGACAGGACTCCTTCGTGTCCTTCGAGTAGCTATGTCCTTTGAAGGAATGCACCACCGTTACCTCCCCGAAACTAAGCTCGTTGAGGATGCCTTCTCCCATCTCCTGTGAGGAAGTGAGGATTTTTGTTTTTTGAGGAACCACGGAAAGGGCTTTCTTCGCCCGCTCTCCCGCTATCGGCGTGGCGCCGCGTTTTCGCGCCTCTTCGATGACGCCGTCGGTGCCTTTGAGACCAACGCGTCCTCCCATGCCTGCGACGGGATTGACGAGGAATCCGATTTTCACTTCCTTCACCGATACGCGTTGTAGAATTCGGGATACTCCTTGCCGATGAGCTTGGCGAGGTCGGCCCGGAGCTTGGCGTCGAGCTTGGCCTGGTGGCCTCTGAACGCAATCGGCGCGTTCGGCGAGTGGAAGGGGCCGTGGATGACGGGTTGGTCTTCGATGTCTTCTTCGGCCTGGGGGTTTGCCGACAGGACATCGACGAGCACGTTGGAATCACCTGCCATGAGCTTGGCAATGTGGTCTTCGGAAAGCGGACGGAACCCGAACGAATACTCCGTCGATGCGGCCAATGCCTCGTCGGTCTTCGTTTTTCCGCCGACGCCGAGCATCTTCGCCGGGTTGACGGGGAAGTCCTTGACGACCCACATGCTCCCCCTGTGGATGTAGACGGTGGTGAGGTTCCGCTCGTCGTCGACGCCCGCCCACACCCGCCAGCCAGTCGGGTCCCGGTTATAGCGGCGCAAAACGCGCCTTCGAACCTCGGCCGAGGAATCTCTCGCCATCACACTAGTCAAGCGAATGTGGCCATAAATAAACGTCAGTTCCTTTGCCTTCTTCAGGAATCCGGGGTCTTTTTTGGCGACCTCTTCCTCAGTTCGCGACGCAGTGCGTCGACTTCTTCCTCGGGGAGGAGGTCGGCGAGCCGGCGCACCTCGCGATACGACGTGTCTCCGAGCGTGGCTGAGTTTCTGAGGAGGGTGTCGTCTTTCCCGCGCACGACGGTCGTCCCTCCCCTGATGATGGAACCCAGTCCCCTCCACCGTTTTTTTTCGACGACGGATTCGTCGGGATAGTCTTTTTTAAGCTCCCAGAGCTCGGCGAGCTTCTTGCCGTAGGGGGTCTTCGAGCCCTTGAGGATGGCGTGGAATCGGTCGAAGTTGCGGGTCTCGACGACGTCGGCGATGTCGGTGCTGGTGAACTCTGAGAGCGGTTTTCCGTTGACGAGCTGGGTGTCGCCGCGCCGCTTCAATTCCTTGAGTATCCAGATGCGGACGGCGTCCTTGTCGCGTTCGTCTTTGACCTTCCTCGCGTAGCCGATGCCGAGGTCGATGTGCTCCATGG
>CAYUFO010000237.1:0-1771 GCA_964443985.1 uncultured archaeon
CCCGGTCCTCGACTGAAGGATTGTCGTTTGTATCATGATCGTCGATATCGAACATCAGATAGTCAATTCGATCTGCAGGGAACAGTCCTATTAGCTCCTCGTGTGTGAGATGCATCAATATCAGGCGCTCTTGCCAAAGATAGTGCCAGGTACGCCAACGGTCGCGATTCATTTTCAGGTACTTTTTTCTCAGCCTGCAGCCACAGAACATTTGTTTGTACCGCTCAAAGTGCTCTTCGCTGATCCCCAACTCCGAGAGCCGCATTGCTTTCGTTTTCCGCGGTCGTGAGGAAGTCATGGTTTATCGACCTCCTCAGCTTGGTGCAGTTCTCGTAACCGTTCCTCGGCGAGTATGGTAGCCAAGAAGTCTACGATCGGCTGCAACTGCTCCTGGTTGATCTCTGGCAACTCGATTGCGAATGTGTTGCAGCTGTTCATTTGTGTACTCATCATCAGGTCCACAAACCCACTGTCAATCCCACGCTCAGGAAAAGTCACCTCCGGACATGCCCGAGCAAGGGTTAGGAGGTCTCAGAACCCGAAGGTCCCAATGTTTACGCCAACTGCTGGGGCCGGCGTCTATCTTCTCACCTATGTGCGTGATTTCACCGAACGTGCGTGTGGTTATTGAAGGATGATGGTAACTTGTTATGGTGCAATGAGGTGCTTTGGGGTGGCAACTGGTGACGTGTCACCGGAGTGTGGTGACGTGTCACCGGCGATGCTTGCAATAGCATCTATTCGTTATCGTCACGATGCCGTGTGTTCTTTCGTGATCCGTATAACAGTTTGTGCTTCGCATCTATAGTCTCAATATCGGTGCCCAAGTCGGTTTCCAGTCTCTCACGGTTACCGTGCTGTTCTTCCTCTATCCGACACTTCAGTTGATATCCAGTTCCATCTGCGAGCAAGGAGAACGGATCTTCGTCTGTTCCGAAGGCTACGCATAACTTCACTTTAATGCGACGTTTGATAGATTTCAGCTTATCCCTTTCCTTCTTAGAGCCATCTGGCAATTGAGGCAGCTTGCCACCGTTCTCGACGCAAGTCAGAAGAAGCTCCCAGAGGCAAATAGGCTTTCCGGTCTTGTTGTTCCCCATGCCAAGATCTTTGTACAAAACCCTTCGCCCTTCTTTCTGCCCCGGCATGTACACGCGGATGTGCACTCGGTCCTCCAGCAAACGGAGTCCTATGTCAGCGAAAGTCTGTGGGTGTTTAAGGGAGTAGATTGGCGTGAGTGCAGCATGAACCTCCTTATGAGTAATCGTCTGGTCTGATTCGAAGATTTTGAACTCTTCTTGTGGTTTCTTCTGGTTGGAAATACCTTCCGAGGCACTATCCCCCGAACCGGTGTTAGCCCTGTCATTGATTTTGGCAAACATTTCCAACCATTCTTGTGACTCAATAAGTTCCAAGATCGGCCTCAGCAAGGCATCAAACTGCCGATCCTCCTCATTGGCGAGCGTGACGCTCCCCCTGCCGATGAGCCTGCCATGTGAAATGAGTTCGTTCGGATCGAACTTGGGAATCTGCTCGAATTCTATCGGCTCCGGCGGCAGCAGGAATGAGCAGTCTACCTCTGTTGAAGCGAAGCGGAGAAACTCCATGTACGAGATTAGGGCCTTGGGTTTTGCTTTCAGAGTGACAAGCTCCGAGTGATCAGAATTGAATATCTTCTTGGTTGCTGGCGCGAAGTGCCTAATCAGTTCTTCTTCCGGATTGATTCTATCTCCGTAGAACGTTAAAACCGGCCCCACCAGTTCGACTCTGT
>CAYUFO010000237.1:1781-3105 GCA_964443985.1 uncultured archaeon
TGTTATCCAGAGCATGATCGGCGGCGACTCTGCAGAACTCTCTCAATTCTCGAAAGTTGGATTGCCATTCGTTTAAGACGCAGAATACAAGAAAGTCCCAGTCAACTGACTTGGCGCCGAATGACAGAAGGAAGTCTCGGACTACGCACGGGATGAGTCCGCGTCGCTTGCTGATGCCAGGTAACTTAATGTGTGCAGAGGATATGCCCTTCAGAAGATGTCGCGCTATTGCGCTTTCCAGGTCCTCGCATGTCGTCGTGAAAATCAGTCTATGCCCTCGGAACAAGTCCGCCGATTCGTGTCCTTTAACGTGGTCTGAGTCATCGACTAACCCGGCGATCCATGATTGGCATTCGATTGGCAGGAATTCAACGTTGTCAAATATGATCGATGTAACATAGTCTCCCTGAACTTCTCTCTTGAGCTTCTTTTGGAATGCATCCACAGCGGTATCGTTCGTCGTGGAACCAGTTGATTGCCGGTATACTTCGCAGTCAATTGAGACAATCTTGTTTCCCGATTGCCCCAGGTTCAGTATCGCTTTGGCTACCTCGGTCTTGCCGCTGCCTCGCGGGCCCTGAATGAGCAGTGGTCTTTTTGAGGAGATCTCTTCCCCGATCCTGTCGTAGAAACCTGAATCGGCTGAGATGAGGCCGGTTTTGCCGTAGATTTCGGCTGGTGATGATCTGTCACTATCCATCGAAGTTACTCCTGCATGCTCCAAGGAGTTCAGACGTGCTTCTCAGAGGTATCATCCGGAAAGAACCGACAACTCTCGTCTGTGACTTCCCGAATTATCAAAACAGGAACCACTCCTGATCTTGGGCGTCTCCATGACTTACAATCCAGGCAACTCAATATATACTACAAGCGTACCTTTCAGTCCAGAAATTGCGGGAGTACCTACCATGAAGGGTCATCCCCGCAACAATACCCGCCAATTCCAATTCTCCCTCTTCAACCCATGAGATGGGGGAAAGTCCAATCTACAATCCGGTTGACATCTGGACAAGCTCGGGTATCTTTTCTATTGGTACTCATAAATCATCGGGGAGCGTGTTTCCAGTCACCGTGAGAATTAAATAGTATCCTCTCGATGAGTCCTTGGTCTTTTTAAGTACATTATCTCTTGTCTTGAACGGGACAACTGCCCGTGGGCGTTTGTATATGTTGTTCGCTTCAACTTCAACCCATGCATGGGAGGATAGGATCATGCGCAAACTACTTCTTCTCAGCCTCACAATTGCAGTCGCTTTTGTTTTCCTGACGGCTACTGCATCCGCGGATTTCTCCAACTGCGGCGATGTAGACAATTCCGGCGGTG
>CAYUFO010000238.1:0-3102 GCA_964443985.1 uncultured archaeon
CGTGCCGCCCTTCGACGCGCCACCTGGCGCCACGCTGGGGTGGCTCGCCGACAAGCAGGAGGCGATGCTCGACCCCTATAATCGCTACACATGAGATAATGAAACAGGTGACGGTCATCAGCGGCAAGGGAGGCACCGGCAAGACGAGCCTCGTCGCCGCCTTCGCCTCGCTCGCCGAAAACGCCGTGTTCGCCGACTGCGACGTCGACGCCCCCGACCTCCACCTCATCCTCGCCCCCACGGTTCGCGAGGAATTCGGCTTCACGGGGCTCCCAACGGCCGTCATCGACAGGAATCGATGCACGGCGTGCGGCGCCTGCGAGGACGCCTGCCGCTTCGGAGCCATCAGGGACGCGACCGTCGACCCCCTCTCCTGCGAGGGCTGCGGCGTGTGCGAGCTCGTCTGCCCGGCGGACGC
This sequence comes from uncultured archaeon, assembly GCA_964443985.1. Lineage (GTDB taxonomy): Archaea > Altiarchaeota > Altiarchaeia > IMC4 > JBDREA01 > JBDREA01. The sequence continues at coordinate 419 of CAYUFO010000238.1, forward strand.
GATATCCTTTGCCGAGTCGGCGGCGGGGAGAGTCTACGTGTCAGACACCCGTTTCGGCCCCCTGTGCCATGCGCGACTCTACCCGGGCCAGGAGGCGTCGGGGAAGCTCGTCACCCTCGTGCGAGAGCGCGCCCGCCGCATCGCCTGCGAACGGGACGCGCCGCTCATCCTCGTCGACGGCAGCCCCGGCATCGGCTGCCCCGTCATCGCGAGCCTCGGCGGCGTCGACCTCGCCCTCGTCGTCACCGAGCCCACGGTGGCGGGCGTCCACGACCTCGCCCGCATCCTCGGCGTCGCCGCCCACTTCGAGGTGCCCGCTGCCGTCGTCGTCAACAAGTGCGACCTCGACGTCGACGCATGCGCGAGAATCGAGGGATACTGCCGGGAGAAGGGATTCCCCGTCCTCGCCCGCATACCCTATGACCCCGACGTCACTCGGGCGATGGTGGCGGGCCAGGCCATCACCGAGTACGGCGCATCACCGCGGGCCGAAGAGATAAGGGCCCTCTGGGAGGAGGTGGAGGCGAGGCTCGAATGACCCTTCGACCGTTGCTTTGCGTGCTGTCTGTGGCGTTGCTCATCGCAGCAGCAGGGTGCCTTTCCGACGATGAAGCGGTGCCCGAAGACCCCCGGCCACCCGCCATGCCGTCGACCTCGACGGCGCCCGCATCTACCGTTTCGACGAGCACCTCAACGCTTCCGACAACCTCGTCCATGGCAACGTCCACGTCGAGCGCCCCAACGACCTCGTCATCGTCGACGACGACGTCCAGCAGCTCATCATCCACGTCGACGACATCGTCACTCGCCAAGGACGCCGTCGACTGTTCTGCGGTCACCAATCCGAGCCCCAGCACCTGCCGGGCCGCCCGCTGCCCCGGGGGCGGCGCCTGCACCTACCGGCCAGCCGGGGGCTCCTGCTGCGGCCTGCCGCCGATATGCATCTGCAAATGAACATGGATTCCCCGAGACAGCCGCACTCAACCGACCAAACGACAGAATCGGACCGGTTCTTCGCCCGCGGCGTCAAGAAGCTCTTCAGCCTCGCGAAGACCAAGATACGGCTGGCAAGGGAAGCATATACCGTCGAGCTCAGGCCGTCGCCCGCCCCCCTCGTCAAACGGCTTTCGGGCGTCAAGCTCGCAACCGTCGATGACGCTGCCCGACGACGGGACGCCCTAAGGACAGCCACCGATTTTGGCAGCAAAGCCTCGCTGGCGCAGACCACGGTAGAGCTCATGGACCTCATCGAATGCGTTAAATACCGCTTTGAGCCGGAAGGGTTCATGCCGCTCATGGGACCGTCTGGGCTGAGGAAGGTCGAGGAGAGGATGGCAGGGGGAGCTGAGGAAGTGAACGTCTTGGTGATGGATGAGGCTTGCCGCGATGGCGTGAACCTCTACGCAGGCCATGAACCTCCCGCGGGAGCCTTCCACGTCGGCAGGGTGCCGACGACGCTCACGCATTACCTCGCGTATGCACTGGATTCGGATGTCCTATCGGACGGGGCGAGACTGAAAAACACCAACGCATTCCTCGGACGAAAGACCCTGATAGGAAACGCCGTATGCAATGCGATAAACCACTACGGAGGGCATCGACTATGAAACTCACCATCCTCTACGACAACGAAACCCGGCGGGAGGACCTTATCCCCGGCTGGGGTTTTTCCTGCCTGATAGAAACGGACGAAAAGACCATCCTCTTCGACACGGGCTGGCAGGGAAGCCTCCTCATAGAGAACATGAAGGCGCTGGGACACACACCCACCGACATCGATGCCGTCGTCATCAGCCACGAGCACTGGGACCACGCGGGCGGGCTGCCGCGCATCCTCAACCAGGGATGCGACCTCGACGTCTATGTCCCGGGTTCGTTTTCCTCGCGGCTCAAGGAGGAGATCGCACGACAAGCGACCGTGCATAGCGTCACCGACCCCTGTGAGATAACGGCAGGCGTCTACACGACGGGAGAGCTTCAATCGACCTACCGGAGAGCGGCCGTCGGCGAGCAAAGCCTCGTCTGCGAAACCGAAAACGGGCTCCTCGTCGTGACGGGCTGCTCGCATCCGGGACTCGCCGCCATCCTCGACAAGGCCTGCGAGAGGGGAGCAGTATGGGGCGTCCTCGGCGGCTTTCACGGCTTTGCCGACCTCGGCGGGCTCGAGGGCCTCTCGTTCATCGGCCCCGCCCACTGCACGCAAGAAAAACAGGCGATACACGAGCGGTTTTCCAAGACCGCCCATCCCATGGGCTGCGGCTACGAGGAGGCCTTCCCATGAATAACCCCGCACTGAAGTGCGGGGTTTCACCCAACGAACACCTTCGGGGTGTTCGAGGGTGCAGCGACCCCGAGGTGTCGCTCGCATGCCGGAGAGCCGGATCGGCCGCGGCCTCCTCTCCGAGCTCAAGGTCGGAGTTCGACGAACACCAAGGTGTTCGTGAACTCGAAGAGCAGAGCTCTTCGTTGTTTCCGGCTCTCGGCGGCATGAACTACGTCTACGGGCCCGTCCCCTCCTGGCGGCTCGGAAGCTCTCTCGGCGTCGACCTCCTCTCGACGCCCAAGCGCACCTGCAGCTTTGCGTGCCGCTATTGCCAGCTCGGCGACGTCAAGGCCAAGACCGTCGAGCGTCGCGTCTACGCGCCAACCAGGGACGTCATCGCGGAGGTGCGGTCCGCGCTCTC
>CAYUFO010000239.1:0-3100 GCA_964443985.1 uncultured archaeon
CACAGACGACCACGGCCACGGCACCCACTGCGCGGGCATCGCAGCAGGGAACGGGATAGTGAAGGGAGTGGCACCAGACGCCATCCTCTATGGATACAAAGTCTTGGATTCGGAAGGTAGCGGCACCTCTGATGATATTATTGCTGGCATTGAAAGAGCACTTGATCCAAACCAGGACAACGATACCTCAGATCATGTTGATGTAATAAGTATGAGCTTGGGTGGTGCGGGAGATCCATGGGACGTGATGTCTCAGGCAGTAGATAATGCCGTTGACGCAGGCGTCGTCGTGGTCGTCGCGGCAGGCAACAGCGGACCCGACCTCGAAACCATCGGAAGCCCCGGAGCGGCACGAAATGTCATCACGGTCGGTGCGGCGTGCAGGGAGTCCCAGAATGGGAGTGAATACTGCACGGATTCGACGACGCCTGAAATCGCCGAGTTCAGCTCCCGCGGTCCCACCTACATGTATCAAAAGCCGGACATCATCGCGCCGGGCGTTCGTATCTGCGCCGCTCAATGGAGTGACGCATATAACACAAGCCAATGCCTCGATGACGACCACATCGCGATGTCTGGCACGAGCATGGCGACTCCCCACGTCGCGGGAGCAGCGGCTCTGCTGCTGCAGCTGCACCCCACATGGACCCCCGCCGAAGTGAAAGCATCCCTTGAGGATACGGCAAATCCATATGGCTATGGAGGGGACACTGAGGGGGCTGGCCTCATAGATGTCTACGCCGCCAGCCAGCTTTCCCAGAAACCGCCCGTCGCCTTCCTCTACGACATCCCGGAGGCGACCTATCAATGAGGAATGGGAAACCTTTAGCGTTGATAGTTGTCTTGGCTTGCGCAGTATTTTTTGCTGGCTGCACGATCAAAAACCAGGCCTACGTCAACGGCACCGTCACTATCAACGGGTCCGCCTACGGATTCGGGTTTTCGAATTTCAGTCTCGAAGTCGGTGAAGGATTGAGTCCGACGAATTGGTCGACGGTGGGAATTTCATTAGCTGGCGACGGCAACGACTCGATTAACCAGTCAACCCTAGCCACATGGAACACTGAACGGTATCCCGAAGGCCAGCACACCCTGCGGCTTCGCGTCTACGACAACACGAGCCTCGTCAGCGACGACCGCGTTCACGTCACCGTCAACAACATCGAGGTAACCTACCCCGCCGAGAAGGGTGGGTTTCCTTCAGATAGTACTGGTTTCATTGAGGGGAAGGTTTGGACCCAGAACTACAGCAACTACACCTTCCGCTATGGCGCAGGCGTCAATCAGAGCATGTGGTATCCTGGAGACTTCACGCTGACGAATAATGGGACGGGGAGGATCACGCCCGTTCTGGGCTCATGGAACGCCAGTAACCTCTCAGTGGGCGACAACGTCACACTCCAGATCATCGTCGACTACGGGGACGGCAGCGTGACCCGCGAGAACGTCACGCTCTTCATCGATGACTACCTCTCCGGCTGGCCGCGCGCCATGTCTGCAGACAGCCTATGGGGGGGAAGCGGAGCCACCTTTGCCGACCTCGATGGCGACAACGTGTCAGAGGTGATCGCGGTCAGCGGGGGGGATCCTGGGCCGAGGATTTACGCCTGGCACCACAACGGTTCCTCGGTGGCGGGATGGCCCATCGACGTGCCTCCAAGTCCCTTCCGTGGCATCCTCTTCGGATTGCCCACCGACGTCCTTCTTCCCCCTGCCGTTGGCGACGTCGACGCAGACGGACGGCCCGAGATCTTCACCCTCTACGCCGAAAGCCTTCTGCCCTACGCAGCCCTGCACGGATGGCACGCGAACGGGAGCACCGTGTCCGGCTTCCCAATCGAGATCTATGGTTATGTAAGCGACAGTCCAAGCATCGTCGACCTCGAAATGGGAGGAGAACGCGAGATTGCTATAGGCATCTATAGCGGCATCTTCGATCCCTGGAACGTGTCGGCAAACATCACTTCCCCCCTTGAAGGGGTTTTTGTCTATCGTGCCAACGGGAGCCTCGTTTCCGGATTCGCAGCCGACTTCGAAGCAGCTGCGAACCTCGTCGGGACGACCTGGGGAGGTGTCTCGACGGCAGACCTCGACGGGGACAACGCAAGCGAACTGATGGCGTCATATTACTATACCCTCGACAACGCCACAAATCACAGCATGCTCTACGTCCTGAATGCCACTGGCCAGTATCCAGAGGGTTGGCCGGTCATGGTGGCAGACCGGATAGCCGACGACCCCGTCACGGCAGACATCGACTTCGACGGTGAACGTGAACTCATCGCCTACGGCCTCGGCCTCAACGCATCGTACCCTCAGCGCCTTTACGTGTATAGCGCCAATGGCAGCGTCGAGGAAGGCTGGCCGATGACTCTGTCAGCGACGGGGAGAACGAATCTTCTCAACATATTCACACCATTGGCTGTGGGAGACCTGCGCGATGACGAAGGACTTGAAATGGTGGTCGTTGGTGAATCGGAGCTCTACGCCGTCAATGCAACCGGCGGATTCCTTTCCGGTTTTCCTGCATCGCTTGCGGTAAACAATTCCCATTCACCGTTTCTTGCAGATGCCGACGGAGATGGGGCCGTTGACATCCTCGTCAAACAGGGAACATCGCTTTTTGCCTACAAAAGCAGCGATGGCGCCCTTGTGGAGGGATACCCCAAGGAGTGTCTCAACGGCGAATTCGGGAGTGGACTCGCCCTCAGTGACCTCGACGGCGACGGCGACCTCGAGGTCGCGGCAGGGACGCACCGAAGCATCCTGTCGTATGCGGAAGACGTCGACCGCGCCCTCGCCGTCATCTACGACTTCGATACCCCATTCAATGACTCTTTAGCGTGGTGGCCGACATATCGCGGCAACAATTTGCGGACCAACGCCGCCACGACAACAACGTCCACGACATCGACGACAACGACGAGCACACTCTGTATACAACCCAATTGTCACCTCCTCGAGGGAGGCTGGAACCTCATGGCGCTTGCCGTGACCCCTTAGCTGAACGCTATCTCTCGGAGTTTTTCGTGGCTTTCGGCAAGTGGCAGGATGTTGTTGAATAGGTAGACGTCGGTGCGGGAGAGGTAGTCTTTGAAGA
>CAYUFO010000240.1:0-3095 GCA_964443985.1 uncultured archaeon
ACCCTCGTCAACTGGAGCCGCCGCGTCAACGCCTATGCCCTGGAGAAAGACATCCTCCTCAACGTCTCCGTCACCGACCTCTCCATCGCCCCCTACGACGCCTGGCACGTCGCCATCATCGGGAAAATCAGCATCTTCGCCGAAGACAAGCTGGATTGGGCGAGCTACGGCGTCCACAACACGCCCGTCGTCGCAAGCCTCACCCTCTACGACATCCAGGAGGCCTCGAACCTCGCCTTGGCCGTCGAAGACCCCCTCAACGTCGTCTTGACGGAGCGTCCGGGGCTCGCCACGGTCTTCACGCCCTGCAACCCGGATAGCTACGCCGAGATAGACGGCGTCGTCCTCGATAAATGGCTCGACACTGGATGCCACATGGCAAGCGAAGACAGTTGGGGGAGTTCGTTCTTCGACCGCCTGGAGGGCCGGGTGTTGACGTCAAACAAATATGAGGGCATGCAGCATGAGGTCCGAGATGCGCTCGGAGACCTCGACAGCGACCCCACCATCAGCTTCGTGTCGTTCATCGACCTCGACGAGTGGTGGGCGAGCAATGTGTCGAGCATGCCCATCGACGTCGAGAAGAGCTGGGTGGACGGCGTCTACTTCAACCAGCAGGACGTCTCGTATTGCCATCCCGTCGACTCGACGCACGACGACCTCCGATTGGACTTCAAGCACCTCTATGAATGGTATGTGGCTCATGGCCCCACCGAACCCTCGGCGGTGGAATGCTTCATCACCGTCACCAACGACACGGCGGGAGAGTACGTCTTCGACGTGCCCGCATGGGATCCACCAGGGCCCCCAAGCTACCGCAACTACCTCAACGGGACGCCCTTCCCCCTCGGCGTCAACGTCACCTTCCAGAACAGGGGAAGCCTCACCTGCAACCTCACCGTCGCCGCCTACAACAACTCAGGCAGCAACTGGTACTGGCTGGGCAACCATTCGCTTGGCCCCATGGGCAACTACACCGTCAAATTCAACGAATCCTACAGCTATGACCAAGCCCCACACGTTTTCGGCTGCTACAACACGAATCTCACGGCAGCATGGGAGCATCAGGAAAAACCATCCAAGCCGTACGCCGAGATCTGCGTCCAGCCCCCGGGGCTAACGACGGCAGACTACAGCAGTCACTGCTAACCCCCTATTTTTATGCGCTGGCAGATAATTGATTAGCGAACGACATGAGCGACGACAAAAAAGACGAAGCATCCTCGAAAACGCCGCCAAAGAAGCCGGACGGCGATGCGCCCGGGGAATCCAAGAAAGACGAGCCAAAGGACGTTGAAAAACCCGAGAAGGGAGAGAAGGCGGCATCCGCCAAGCAAACAGACACGGCGCCTGATCCTGAGAAGAAAAAGGACGAAAAGAAGGACGCAGAAACCCCTGCTCCGCCACCAGATGACGCCGGGGCAGGCAAGGCCGAGGAGACCGGCAGCCAGGAGAAACCTTCCGAGGAAGGAAAGCAGCCGGAGAGAACAAAGAAGGCTTCAGAAGAAGAATCACTTGAAGTCGACAGCTACGGCATCTATGCAGGCGACCTCGAATTCACCGTAAAAATCTTCGACGCAGGCGACTACGTCCTCCACTATGAAGTCCAATTGCCCCACGTCGACTTCGTGACGCGCGCGCTCCTCGACGAGACCAAGCGCAGCCTCGTCGGCGAGATACAATTGGAGTCGCGCGACATCATGAGCAGCGCGAAGATAAAGAGCCTCCGCGACAAGTTCCTCGCCCGAAGCAAGACGAAGCTGAAGAACGTCCTCAAACGGGCAAGCGAGGAATACGTCGACGTCCTGTCCCTCATCCTCGTCAACGAGATGGTCGGCCTCGGAGACATCGAATACCTCCTCATGGACGACAACATCGAAGAAGTCGTCGTCAACTCGAGCAAGGACATGGTCTGGGTCTACCACAAGCGCCACGGCTGGGTGAAGACCAACATCTCGATTCCCACCGAAGAGATGATCATGAACTACGCGAGCCGCGTCGCCCGCGAAGTCGGCCGCGAGATCACCCACATGGAGCCGCTCCTCGACGCCCACCTCTCAAGCGGCGACCGCGTCAACGCCACCCTCTTTCCCATCTCGACGTGCGGCAACACCATGACCATCCGCCGCTTCTCGCGGACGCCGTGGACCATCGTCCACCTCATCGACCCCCGCGTCAACACCATCAACGCCAAGGTGGCGAGCTTCATCTGGCTTGCCATCGAATACGAGATGAGCATGCTCGTCGCCGGCGGCACGGCGTCGGGTAAGACGTCGATGCTCAACGCCCTCATGCCCTTCTTCCCCGCCAACCAGCGCATCATCACCATCGAGGACACGCGCGAGCTCAACCTCCCCGAATACCAGCACTGGATCCCCCTGACGAGCCGGCCGCCGAACCCCCAAGGCGAGGGCGAGGTCAGCATGCTCAACCTCATGGAGAACAGCCTGCGCATGCGCCCCGACCGCATCGTCGTCGGCGAGGTCCGCGCCAAAAAGGAGGCCGAAGTCCTCTTCGAGGCCATGCACACGGGCCACAGCGTCTACGGCACCTTCCACGCCGAGCACGCCTCAGAGGTCATCGACCGCCTCACGGGGCCGCCCATGAACATCCCGCCCCTCGTCCTCAAGAGCCTGCACCTCGTCCTCGTCCAGTACCGCAACCGCCGCACCGGCTGGCGGCGGACCTTCGAGGTCGCAGAGATAACCAAGGACGAGGGCGAGCGCCCTAGCGTCAACACCCTCTTCATGTGGCACCCGAAGACCGACACCGTCGAGGCCATGTATCCGTCCATCCGCCTGCGCGAGGAGCTCGAGCTCTTCACGGGCATGAGCGACAAGGAGCTCGAAGAAGACCTCAAGGGCAAGCAGGCAGTCCTCGAATGGATGCTCGACCAAAACATCCGCGACGTCAACGACGTCGGCAAGATCATCACCGAATACTACATCGACAAGGAGACCGTCCTCGACCTCGTCGCCCAGGGCGACAAGGCCCTCGAGGACCTCCAGAAGACGTAGCACCCACGAAAAAATGCCCGGCTTCTACGAATCAGAGCAGGTCCAAAAGACCTCGACGAAGTTCAAGGGACCGGCCGC
>CAYUFO010000241.1:0-3078 GCA_964443985.1 uncultured archaeon
GCCGTAAAGGCCCGCGAGCTGAGAAAGTAAGATGCCCGACGCAGAAATCGTGAAGATCATCGGGCGCACCGGCATCTACGGCGAGGTCATCCAGGTCATGTGCAAGATACTCGACGGCCGAAACCAGGGCCGCGTCATCCGCCGCAACGTGAAAAGCCCCGTCCAAGAGGGTGACGTCCTCGAGCTCCGAGAGGACGAGCGGGAAGCCAAGCCCCTCAAGTAACATCAAAAAAATGGACTGCAGCTTCTGCGGAAAGGAGATAAGCAGCGGAAAAGACCGCATCTACGTCAACAAGAAGGGCAAGGCGTGGTACTTTTGCTCGATGAAGTGCGAGAAGAACCTCGTCAAGCTCGGCCGCGACCCCCGAAAGCTCAAGTGGACGAAGTTCTACGAGCGGGGAGCCGCGCCCAAGCCGGCAGCCGCTGACAGGGAAGAAAAGAAGGGGGAAGGCGCACAGAAGGCAAAAAGCGGTGAAAAGCCGAAGAAGGCCCGAAAAGAGCAGTCATCCCCGAAGAGAGCTCAAAAGAAGCCCGGCAACAAGGACCAGGGCACCGCCGCCACATCCGCGCGGAAGAAGCCCCAGAAAAAGAAGTCGACCACGAAAAAATCATGAAGACGCTCGTCGTCATCAAGCCGGACGGCGTCGCCCGAAGGCTCGTCGGCGCCATCATCGGCCGCTTCGAGGAGGCCGGCATGGACATCGCCGCCCTCAGGATGCTCCGACTGCCCCCTGAAAAGGCGGAGGAACTCTACGCCATCCACCGGGACAAGCCGTTTTACCCCGGCCTCCTTGACTACATCACGGCAGGCCCCATCGTGCCATTGCTCGTCGACGTGAACACCGCAGACCACGGACAGGCGGTCGAGGAAGTCAGGAACGTCGTGGGCGCCACGAAGCCCTGGGAGGCTGCAACCGGCACCATCCGCGGAGACTTCGGCATCAAAGACCAGCCCGAAGGCAGGATAGAGAACCTCGTCCACGCATCAGATTCACCCCAGACATTCAAAACCGAAGCCCCCCTGTTCTTCTCAGAGGAGGAGCTACACGCATAGAGGCAAACGATGACCCACGTAAAAGACGTTGACCCCCAGACACTCATCCAAAAAACCGCGCACGACCTCAAAGAGACCGTCAAGATGCCCCGGCCGGACTGGGCATTGAACGTGAAGACCGGCGCCCACAAGCAGCGCCAGCCGGACGATGACGACTGGTGGTGGACGCGGGCGGCGTCCGTGTTGCGCAAGGTGTATCTCGAGGGACCCATCGGCGTGGAGAAGCTTCGGACCGCCTATGGCGGCAAGAAGCGCCGCGGCGTGAAGCCCGAGAAGTTCTCTCCCGCAGGCGGAAAGGTCATCCGCGCCATCCTTCAGGGGCTCGACGAACAGGGATTCACCACGCGCGCCCAAAAGCAGACGGGCCTCACCGAGAAGGAGGCAGGATACGAAGGCCGCGTCATCACCCCCAAGGGGCAGGCCTACCTCGACAAGCTCGCCTACAACATCAAACCCTGAAGATACCATGTCGGACCTCGAAGAGCTCAGAAAGCGCCGCATGGCCGAACTCATGGCCCAACGGCAGCAGCAGGGCGGCGCCGACCAGTACCAGCAGCAGATGGCCGAGCAGCAGCTCGAAGAGCAGATAAAGCACATCATCACCCAGATCCTTTCGCCCGAGGCCCGCGCCCGCCTTGCCAACATCCGGGCGGCGAGGCCCCAGTACGCCCGCCAGATAGAGATTCTCCTCATCCAGCTCGCCCAATCGGGTCAGCTGCCAAAGAAGATGAGCGACGAGCAGTTCAAGTCGATTCTCGAACGGCTCACCAAACAGAAGCGGGACACGAAGATCGAGCGACGATAACGGCGAGGCGTATGAGAGGTCTTCGGTAGCAGACACTATTTCTTTCAAAAACTAACGCACGAACACTATTGTTGCTCTATGAGGTCGGAGTCGAGGACGTCGTCGAAGTCGACGTCGCCTGCTTCTTGTCCGCCTTGGTCTCCCTCGAACTCGTAGCCGAGGTCTCCTTCAAGCTCCTCTGCCTCGCCGCCTCCCGCCTTGGCGAGGGCGGCCTTGCGCCGCGTGTAGATGACGGCGGCAAGGAGGATGAGGACGGCGGCGATGATGATGGCCCAGTTCGTCGGAGTGAATGGGCCGATGCGCCCGCCCTGGCACTCCTCGAGCTCGGTCTGCAGGCCGGTGATGCGGGCGTTCTGGCTGTTGGCGTTGGCAAGGAGGCTCGCCTTCTCCTGTTGGAGTTTCTCGTTCTCCTGGGTGAGCCTGGTCGCCTGGAGCTTGCATTCGGCGAGGACGATGGGGAGCTCGTCGTCGGGTGGCGTGTCGGTGATGCGTATCTGCAGCCACTCCATGATGTTGAGGCCGAACCGGCGGTTGTCGAAGTCGTCGATGTAGTCGTTGCTGAGCATGTCGACGTCGCTTGAGATGAAGATGAGGCCGTTGCCGAAGCGCGTTGCCGTGGCGACGCAGGGCTGGCTGCCGACGACGAATGAGCCGGTGTCGGAGTAGGTGTCCTCGTCGCCTTTGGCGATGCATTTGCCGCCGCCCGATATCTTGAGGCCGTGGCCGTCGTAGAACCCGAGCTTCTGGATGCCCTGGCGCAGCGTCCGCGTCGTTTCCTCGTCGTCGAAGCGGTTGACGACGAAGTGGGTCTCCTTGTCGGATTCGGGCAGCGGGTCGGTGGTGTCGATGAGCGTGCCCTCGTCGACGGAGACGCCGAAGGGGAGGGTCAACTGGTTCGACTGGGTGCCCACGCCGTTGATGAAGACGCCCTTGCCGTCCTGTAGGACGAAGGTGAGGATGGCAGAGATTTCCTCGCTATTGAGGTTCTTGTTGATGTTTTGGACGACGAGGGTGTCGTAGCCGTCAAGCGTGGATTTGTCGAGCTTGCCCTTGGTGAGCGAGGCGACCGTGAAGCCGCGGTTTCTGAGTTCTTCAGCGAAATCTGAGTACTTGCTCTCGATGGTCATGCTTCCCTGCGTGCCTATCTGGTAGAAGAGGACGCGCTTGCCGGTCTGGGCGCAGGCCATGGGAGCCAGGAGGATGGCTGCGATGGCGAGAA
>CAYUFO010000242.1:0-1256 GCA_964443985.1 uncultured archaeon
TACTTTTATGGGGGAGTTTCTTCTTTTTTTCAGTTATAGAGATATAATTTTCTGGGGTGGATACTTTACGAACACTTCGCTGCTCAAGCTCTTTTCTTGCAACGCCCGCAACAGATCCGCCTTCTGTTGCAGCTTCCTTGTTTTCGATAAATCCTTGAGCATCTTTATCTTTTGCAATTCTTGTAGTTGATGCTTCGCCAAGCATTGTGAAAATAAGCTCCAAATCGTTCATGTGGTCTCTTAGGTTTTCTCTTTTCAACCTTTTGAATTTCATATATTCACTTGGTGTCATGCCAAAAGTAGCTTTTGAAATTTCGGCAGTTAAAATTGAGTATTCCCTTTCAGTTTTAACTTCCCGCTTCTTCCATTCATCTGTAAGCTCATCCCTTATAGCGATTCCTCTGACTCTCTTTTCTATCCAATCGTCAGAATAGCCTTTGGCCTTATAGAGTTCTTTCATGCGTTTTTGAGCAAGTTCAGGATTTTCTATTTCCTGCACTCTATCGTAGCCAACCTGCGCTAACCACTGCTTGAAAGGTTCTGCTTTTGGTGAGGGAATGGACTGGATTATTCTGAACATATTTTTAGTATTAGCACAGTCTGTTTCCCTTAACTTGCCATCATCTGCAATCAATCTCAACTGTACGATTTTATCGTACGGTTCAAATCCTTCCTCGGAAAGTTTTGCTTTAAGGTCAGACCAGTACCTTTTCGGGATTGTGCTTGCATCCAAGGCATTAATCACATCAATAATGGAAAAAAACCATTCATGATTATGCCATATCCTTCTTATTTTCTTATCCTGAAAGACCACTAATGCGTTATCTGCAGATTTGTCTTTGTCCATTATAAATTTCCTTCTTTTTAGGGAAAAATTCATTACTCTTCACTTTCATCAGGGAGTTCCTCTTCTGGAGACAATGACCTATCGTATGTCGCATTCGTTCAGGACGGAAGTAAACTTCAAAACAAATCTATCCAACGCATTAAGCTCTTTATCGAGAGTGATCCTGTTCCCTGAAAAATCTAACTTCATTATCCCCTCCCAGTATTAGGCTATGTACCTATTCTATGGGCGTTAAATAAATGACGCAGATCAGAGTAGCTTCCTAAGGAACTGTCCGGTATAGCTCTTTTTTACTTTCGTGATGTCTTCGGGCGTGCCTTCGGCGACGATCTCGCCGCCGGCGTCGCCGCCTTCGGGTCATCTGGCCCTTCTATAGGCTGGGACGCCATTTGTATACGTTGTCGTGGTG
>CAYUFO010000242.1:1356-3066 GCA_964443985.1 uncultured archaeon
GGGTCATCTGGCCCTTCTATAGGCTGGGACGCCATTTGTATACGTTGTCGTGGTGGTCGAAGCAGTAGATGGTGGCGGTTTTCTGTTGGTGGTCAATGGAAAAGATGAGGACGAAGTGTTTGTCGATGTGGACTCGCCGGAGGTTTTGGAGTGGTTTTCTGAGGGGCTTGTATGAATGGTGGGGGTTTTGTCTGATTTCTGCAATTTTGTTGCCGATGATGCGGAGTTGTTTGGGATTCTTTTTCACCAGTTTCTTAAATGTCTTGTCGGCTTCGGGTTTGATGTCTAAGGAGTACATACTAGCTCAGACCGTATCGTTTGGAGAAGTCGTCGACGCAGATGCTTTTTTGTTTTTTGACGTCCTTCATCTTCTCGATGAATTCTGGTTTAAGCTCTGGTTCGTCTTCGTACTCGACGAATTCGTGGACGACGAACTCGATGGCTTCGCCCTTGTTTTTCAAGCCGTGCTTGGCTTTCACAATGTTGAGGACCCTGTTGGTGCCATCGTCTATATCGACCAATACATTGACCATATACGTTCACCTAATTAAACCTAAGAGATACTTATTAATAAATTGGTAAGTTACGTATCGAGAAGTTTCTTTAGGAACTGCCCAGTATAGCTTTTTTTTACTTTCGTGATGTCTTCGGGCGTCCCTTCGGCGACGATCTCGCCGCCGGCGTCGCCACCTTCGGGTCCGAGGTCGAGGAGGTGGTCGGCGGTCTTGAGGACGTCGAGGTTGTGTTCGATGACGAGGACGGTGTTGCCGCGGTCGACGAGGCGGTTGAGGACTTCGAGGAGTTTCTTGACGTCGTGGCTGTGCAGTCCGGTCGTGGGCTCGTCGAGGAGGTAGAGGGTGTTGCCGGTGCCGAGCTTGCTCAACTCAAGGGTGAGCTTGATGCGCTGGGCTTCGCCGCCGGAGAGCGTCGTCGCCGACTGGCCGAGGGCGATATAGCCGAGGCCGACGTCCCGTAAGAGGTTGAGTTTCCGGGAAATGACTGGGTGGTTGGCGAAGAATTCCGCGGCTTCGTCGACGGTCATGGCGAGGACGTCGGCGATGGAGCGGCCCTTGTATTTTATCTCGAGGGTTTCGGGGTTGTAGCGCTTCCCCTTGCATTCGCTGCAGGTGATGTAGACGTCGGGGAGGAAGTTCATTTCGACCTTGATGACGCCGTCGCCTGTGCATTTCTCGCAGCGGCCGCCTGCGACGTTGAAGGAAAACCTCCCCTTCTCGTAGCCTCTGACCCGGGCCTCGTGCATGCTCGCGTAGAGCTCGCGGATGGGGGTGAAGAGACCCGTGTACGTGGCGGGGTTGCTCCGGGGCGTCCTGCCGATGGGGCTCTGGTCGATGACGACGACCTTGTCGACGTGTTCGAGCCCCGCAACGACCTTATGGGCGCCGGGCTTCTCGTGGCTGGCGTAGAACCGCCGTCTGAGGACGCAGGCGAGGGTGTCGTTGACGAGGCTGCTCTTCCCGGACCCCGAGACGCCCGAAACGCAGATGAAGGTGCCAAGCGGGAAGGAGGCGTTGATTGATTTGAGGTTGTGGCAGCGGGCGCCGTAGACGGTGAGCGCCTGGCCGTTGCCCTCGCGCCGCGTCTTGGGAACGGGTATCTCGAGTTCGCCCTTGAGGTAGCGTCCCGTCAGCGACTTCTTGGTTCTCGCGATTTGCTTGGGGGTGCCCTGGCCGACGACCTTCCCGCCGGTGA
>CAYUFO010000243.1:0-1291 GCA_964443985.1 uncultured archaeon
TCGTCAAGATACACCAATACAGCATGCTGTGCGCGCCGACGGTGAGCCAGTACGCATTATTGGGGGCCTATCGGTTGAAGACCCATGTCACGGCGATGGTCAAGGAATACGACCGCAGGCGGCGGCTCCTCGTCAAGGGATTGAACGAACTCACGGGCGTCAGCTGCTACACGCCGAAGGGCGCATTCTACACGTTCCCCAACATATCGAAGACGGGACTCACCAGCGAAGAGTTTGCAGAACGGCTCCTCAAAGAACAAGGCGTCGCCGTCGTCCCCGGCACCGCCTTCGGAAAATCCGGAGAAGGCTGCCTCCGCTGCAGCTACAGCGTCAAACGCGACACCATCCACGAAGCGCTGAAACGGATGAAGGCATTCACTGAGGGCTTATAAGAGGATGAGTACCACTAGTTTTCTCGTTTTCCGGGCTTGTGTTTGATGGATGGATCCGGATGTCTCAGGGTGATTCCCTGTTCTCTTAGCGCGGCCTTAAGCGTTTTTCGTGCCGAGTGAAGGTGGAACCTGACCGTCCCATTATCTAATCCAAGCTCTGCGGCAACCTGGTGCGTTTCGAGTCCTTGACCCACCTTCAAATCGAAGACCTTTCGTTGCTGTTCGGGGAGTCTTTCGACAAGGGCATCAACTTCTTCGCGGATGCGCATGTCTCGAAATATTCGGTCGGGCATGTGGCGGGTGAGCCGTTGTTGCGCCAAGCCACGTTTAGAGTGGGTTTCCTGCTGGAGGGCGCGTTTGGCGGTCTCCCCCTTTTTTAAGACATTGATGCCGGCGTTAAAGGCCGCTTTGTTCAGATAGGCTGAAAGCTTCTTGTTTCCATCATAGCCCCTCATGCCCTTCCTCGTGATGAGCTTTATCCAGAGGTCTTGGAGGGTGTCATCCACGGCGTCCCTACCTTTCAGCATCTTCGTGAGGACCCGGCGCATGTGGGGCTCGTGCATCCGTACGAGTTCACGGATTGCGGCCGGTTCCTCGCCGATTACCCCCCGTTTGACAAGCCGCAAGTCCCGGGGATGCTTTGGCTTCTGGGATTTCTGAGGAACCTCCTCTGAGGAGGATTTCCGTTTTTCCTGTGATAATTTCTTTGTTGCAGGAAGCGGATCGGTGGGGGCCTTTGTTTTGGAAGGTTTGGGAACTGACATCTTTTGGGAGTGGATATTGCCAAGGAGTTATGCTGCTCTGAGAAGTCGGAGTTGTTCTTTGGTGATTGACTTGACCATTTTGGGTGTGAGGATTTCCTTTTCGCGTTCAGGAAAAAGTCTGCCCGCGAGGAAGGA
>CAYUFO010000243.1:1301-3066 GCA_964443985.1 uncultured archaeon
AGTCGTATCTCAGCGGGTCGCTTGCAGCAAGGGACTGGAGGATTGCGGTTCTGTTTTTGAGGGTAATCGGCCCGACGTCGTCTGGGAGTAGATGAGCCACCTCGGCCTGGTGGTCGCTGAGCCATTGGAGCGCCATGCTCCGTTCGCGCTCTATCGTCGTCAGTTTGGGCAGAGGAAGAATGCCCCGGTATTCCTCAAAGAGGAACCTGCGATTGTCTTCAATATTCTTTTTCACTTGGTCTGTGGAAGTACTGGTATGCATTGCATAGACCCGCGCGAGATCGTCTTTGAGAGACTCATGCGCTGCCGAACGGCTGACCACCCGTGCTGGTTGTATGAGGCTGTGGCGGAGCGCGGCACGGGTGACGTCTGAGGAGGTGAAATGTGCGGGCCCCAATAGGTAGCTGAGCTTTCGTTCAGCTCGGACACGCATCTGGTCGACGCGTTGGTAGGAGAGCGATTCCTCTCCAAAGAACGTCTCGCCGATGACGCGGGACGACACGGGGGTATCCTGGCGGTAGAAACCGTGGAGGATGGTGCGTTCGCGGGAGGGAAGCATGCTGACGGCCGCGTCGATGCCTTTATGGGAAAGCGGAGTATCGCCGACGTCAAGGGCACCGCCCAATGCCTCGTAATTGAGGGGCGCTGTATCGGCAATGCGTGTGACGGGGGAAGCAGTTCCTTGGCTGACTGCTCGTCTCAAGGGGGTATTGCGGCGGGGTTTCCTACTGCTTGGGGGGAGGAATCGTCGAAGCTTTGGTTTGAGGAGTTCTCGTCCCCGAAAGATGCGGGCTTTGACGGTTCCCACTGGAACGCCAAGCATGGTAGCAATTTCATCATAGCTGAATCCTTCGACATCCACGAGGTAGACGGCATCGCGGTATTTGAGGGGAAGGCCTTGGAGAGCATCGCTTATGGCCTTTGACCTCTGTTTCCTCATGAGGGCCTGGAGAGGATTATCACGGGACGACGGGATTTCGAGGGGGACTTCTCCCTGTGGAGTCTTGACCGGTTTATCAAGTGAGCTAATGGTTAGTCTCTTGTCTTTTCGATAATGATCGATGCATCGATTAACGGCTATCCTGGTCAACCAGGTTTTGAACTGGTATCGGCCGCTGTATCCGCCCGCCCCATGATAGGCTTTCATCCAAACCTCCTGGGCGAGGTCCTTGGCCGTTTCAGGATGACCACAGCGTTTAAAACAGATGTTGTAGATCAGTTGGCCCCATCGATCCATTGCCTTTTCGAGAGCTGCATTGCTTTGCGCAGGCGCACGCTCGCCGAGCGCCATCTCCTGGGCCAACAGATAATCATCCAAGTGTTTCTTGATTGGCCGATGAGTGGAGGGATCTCGGCTCTTCCTCCCACTCCTTTTCTTGCTCACCTTTTTGATTTCTGGCTCGGAAGGCGCCTTCTCGGGAAAGTGGTTTGTTGGCTGGCGGGCGCCGGCTCTTCTCTCGCGTGGAGGCGCATTCATAGTTTGATTGGATTATTCTTTCTTTTCCACACCGAGCGTTTCTTTCCGTGGGGTGTCTCAGGCGTGATGCCCTTTTGGCAGAGCAACTTTCGGATTTTTTCGCGTGCCCGTGTCGTCCTCGAGAGGACGGTGCCGAGGGGGATTTCGAGCCGGTCTGCGATCTCCCGGGTGGAGAGCCCGTATTGCTGCAGGAGGAAGGCCTCGCGCTGGGCTCCCGGAAGCTCCTTGAGAGAGGAGCCAATGGCTCCGACGAGGAGTCGATCCCTTTCGGCGTCCTGTCGGCTGATC
>CAYUFO010000244.1:0-3061 GCA_964443985.1 uncultured archaeon
TGCTGAGGTAAACGACAGGGTGGTTTTTTCCGGTGACATGAAAGGCGTTTACCCAAATGACATGCTGCAATGGGAGGTCATGAAATGGGCCCATGATACGGGGTTTTCTGGCTATGAGATTGTGGGGGCAGTCGATTCTCGATTGCGTCATTTCAAGTCGAAATTCAATCCGCGCCTGGTTTCATGGTATTCGATGGAAAAATATGCTCCCACCATGCTCCGCCACATGGTTCGCCCCCTGCGTGGCATCTTTTCAACTTTAAAGCTTGGAGGACTATCATAGGATGGGACTCTTCGGCATTCTTGGTAAGATTGGAAACGAAGTGAGGCACGCACTCAACCTCCTGCTTCTCTTTTCGGCGATGGTCATGCCCAACAGCCAATTGAAGAGATTGCTCTATCGGCTTAGAGGTACCAGCATAGGGGAAAGGACGGATATCGCAGCGCTCGTATTCATGGATGAAATGCACACTGAACGCATCTCTATTGGCGATAACGTGGATATCGGTCCGCGCGCGATACTATTGACGCACGATAGCAGTCAGCACACGATACGAAACGAACGGTCGACCATCGTGGGAGACGTCGACGTTGAAGATAATTGTTTCATCGGAGCGGGCGCAATCATATTGCCCGGCGTGCGGGTTGGCGCCGGCTCCATCGTAGCCGCGGGCTCGGTGGTCGCAAATGACGTTCCACCATCCACTCTCGTGGGCGGGGTTCCCGCACGGAAGATTAAAAGCCTGTAAGATGAATAATTGATGAATGTGATTTCACTCTCTGCTATGAGATGACCTATGGCAATTACAGTTAAGCCCGTAACGGAGGGATTGTCCGAGACATGGGACACGATTGTCCAGAATTCACCCCACGGCACTGCATTCCACCTATGGGATTACGTAAACATCATGGAGCGGCATTCATGGATAAACCTCCTTGGTAGGAAGGTGTGCGCAAAGGGTCATTTCCTCATGGGATTTAAGGGCGAGGCGCCCCTCGGCGTATTCCCTGTGTATACCTACACTCATGGGCCGCTGCGCATTGCCGCCTCCCCACCACCTAGGACGGGTACCTATTATCTGGGTCCGGTCATGGAATCTTCCTTTTGTCCGAACCAAAGCCGGCGGGAGAAGCATTATTTCGGCCTTATGCAGGCAGTGGACGACTATCTTTTTACAACGCTCAAAATCCATTACGCGAACGTGTCTGTTCCTCAGGGACTGGGAGATGCCCGCCCGCTGTGGGGGGGATATCGCGTCGAACCGCTCTACGACTACATCATCGACATCTCCGGCGACCTTGACTCAATCCAAGATTCCTTCGTGAAGAAATTGCGGTGGTCCATTCGGTTCTCCGAAAAACAGGACTTTTCCTTTGAAGTCGGATCGGAAGAGGACCTCCTTTCGACGTACCATTCCTACATGGATCGCGTAGTGGAGCAGGGCATTGGTTTTCGCATGGACGAAGACATACTCATAGAGCTTTTCAATCGATTCAATGGGAAGAACATTTTCGTCTTCCCCGTCCGAGCAGGTGATGAATCCATTGGGGGGGTAATTGTCACATGCGTCGGACAGACTGTATCGGTGTGGATGGGCTGCAACAAATCCACGAAGGCGACGGGAACCTCAAACGACTATATGCATTGGGAACTCATCAAATGGGCGAAAGAACAAGGCTACACTCAGTTGCGGTTTACGTGGGCGAACACCAAACGGCTTTGCCGCTACAAGTCGAAATACAATCCTCGACTTGACCCGTATTTTTTCGCCCGCAAGTATTCATCCCCCCTAATCCAGGCGTTGTCTGAGGCCTATATGCACCTGAGGCACCCCCTATGATGGTGGCGGAATGATGAAATGAGCGTCTTAGTCACCAACGGAGAATCAAACATAGGCCTTGCCGTCATGCGCTCGCTTGGCAGACAAGGGATACCTGTGGTTTCTGGCTCGAGCCTCAGCGATGCGATGTCCTTTCACTCGAAATATTGTTCTTCGCATTTTCAGTACGCCGACCCCCGAGCGGACGAGCACCAGTTCATCCAGGATCTGCGGCGACACCTTCAAGAAACGGGATGTGAAATCGTGTTTCCCGCAGACTGGGATACCGTGCTACCGATTTCCCGCCACCGGGAATCGCTCGAAGACTTGGCGATTGTGCCATTACCACCCCAGGACACGGTTGAGAGAGCGTTCAGCAAGGAATCCGTCATCCAAGTGGCAGAAGAAGCAGGACTCCCCTTTCCCAAGTCGTATCCAGCGCTAGATGCGCATTCTTTTAAGGATATTATTCGGGAGCTCACATTTCCAGTGGTTTTGAAACCGTATATCGGCGCATCCTCCATAGGACTCCAGTACATCTCGTCATCGAGTGACCTATCGAAAGCCTACAAGGATACCGTTGATACATATGGCCCCTGTGTCGTGCAGGAGTATATACCTGGTCAAAAATACCTTTTTTCCGGGCTTTTCAACAGGGAGAGCAAACCGAGAAGGATGTGTATAATAACAGCGTTGCGCCAGTACCCCCCCACAGGGGGGCCGATTGCTGCAGGGATTACTGTCGAGCAAGACAGGGTAAAGAGAACGGGCATAGCCCTCACGGAAGCACTGGGCAGTCAAGGGATGGTCTCCATGGATTTCATACTTGATGAACGGGATAATCAACCCAAAATCGTTGACGTGAACCCCCGGTTTTTTGGTTGCATGCAGATAGCGATTGCCGCGGGGGCGGATTACCCCCATCAATTCTATCGTATGATAAAGGCGGGAGACATCGAAGAAGACCTCAGATACCAAGTCGGATTAAGGGGAAGATCCATGCTTATCGGAGACCTTCGTCATTTGCGGGGAACGCTCTTTGGTAAGTCCTCTTTTCAGAAAAAACTCAATACCTTGGTGGAGTATTGTAAGATATGGGACTATCAAACCGACCTTGTCGTATCACGCGATGATGTCGGTCCAGCACTCTATGAATCGAAAGGCATTTTCCAACGAAAGATGGATAGATAGCTACCGAGTTAGTACCGATTAGCTATTCTACTGCATGGTGGGCCCGGACA
>CAYUFO010000245.1:0-3047 GCA_964443985.1 uncultured archaeon
AGATTCCACCGACCACAACGAAGACATTCGTCTTCGTGTGCACGAAGAGTTCCGCTCTTCGTCGCACAGGTCAGATAGACCGGTGGAATCTTAGCGTTTAAATTTTGGCGCCAACAAAATTGATACTCTCCAGTGGAGGTTGGGTTGCGTGTGAAAAAGCAAAAGATAGTAGCATTGTTCTCCGAAGCCGGGCTCATGGCGAGCCCCGAATGCGTCGACAAGATAGTCGAAGAAGACCTTGATCCTGCTGAAATCATCACCGAAGCCACACGGGAAAACGCCTGGTTCGTCAACGACGACTTCCTCGACCGCTTCATCGAGGAAGAAGAGGAGATCGAGGCCGCCACCGAAGACCTCACCGGTGAAGAAGAACAGACATCCCAACCAAGCAACGACTCCCCGGCAGAAGAAGAGAGTAATCCACCAGAAGACAAGAGCACGCCCGCCGCCGTCGAACGCGGCAGCCCGCCTGCGGCCAAGGGCATCGAAAGCAGACTCGTGATAAAGACCGAAAGCGACGTCACCGGCCGCTCGACGTCCGACGGCAGCATCGAATCGTTCACCGCCTACTTCACCGACAAATACGAGTCCCTGAAATCCGTGCTCACCGAGCGCATGAACTTCCACTCGCCCACCCCCCTCGAAGACCTCACCCGCCAGCAGGGGAAGACCAACGCCACCATCGTCGTCATGGTCACCGGCAAGCGCGAATCGGCGAAGGGCAACCAATTCCTCGACGTCGAAGACCCCACGGGCACCGTCACCGTCATGCTCTCAAACGACGAGCCCAAGCTCCGCGGCGTCTACGAGACCATCCTCACCGACGAGGTCATCGGCATCGAGGGCACCATGAGCAACACCCTCTTCATCGCCCGCGAGATAGTCCAGCCCGACCTCCCCTTCAACCGCCAGCCCCGCTACGCCGACGAACCCGTCCACGCCGCCCTGCTCTCCGACACCCACGTCGGCAGCTACCTCTTCCTGGAAAAGGAGTTCCACCGCTTCCTCGACTTCGTCGATGGCAAAAGCAACCGAAACGACCTCGCCGACACCCTCAAATACCTCCTCATCGCCGGCGACCTCGTCGACGGCATCGGCATCTACCCCAACCAGGACAAGGAGCTCACCCTCCCCGACATCTACGACCAATACGACCACTTCGCGCGGCTGCTAGAGCACGTCCCCAGCCACATCGAGGTCGTCTGCTGCATGGGCAACCACGACGCCGTCCGCCTCGCCGAACCCCAGCCCCAGCTCGACCGCACCTTCGCCGAACGCCTCTACGAACTGCCCAACGTCCACGTCACCGGCAACCCCGTCGCCGTAAGCCTCCACGGCGTCGACGTCCTCATGTACCACGGCACCACCCTCGACACCGTCATCGGCAACCTCTCGACGGCAAGCTACCGCAGCCCCGAGACCGCCATGGTCGAATACCTCAAGCGCCGCCACCTCGCCCCCAGCTTCGGCCGCGACAACCTCGCCCCCGAAGGCCACGACTACATGGCCATCGCCGACATCCCCGACATCCTCCACTGCGGCCACGTCCACACCAACGGCTACGCCACCTACCGCAACGTCAAGATCATCAACAGCGGCACCTTCCAGGGACGCACGAAGTACCAAGAGCAGCTCGGCCACGAACCCACGCCCGCCCGCGTGCCCGTCGTCAACCTCCAAAACCACGAGATAAGCGTGCTCCACTTCGGAGGTGAGACCTGATGGAAGCCGGAGACGACCCCTACTTCAACGCCCTCGAAGCCGAGATCGAGCGCCTGTACGCCACAGCCGAGAAGGCCCGCGACAGGAACCGCGACCCCGCACCCGACGTCGAGGCCAAGCCCGCAGGCGACCTCGCCGACCGCGTCGAGGGGCTCGTCGGCCCCGAAGGCATCGGCGACGTCATCCGCGAGATAGGCCGGGAGAACCTCGCCGCCCTCGTCGACCACCTCATAGAGGCATCGACGACCACCCAAGACGCCCAAGAGAAGCAGATAGAGCAGGCACTGCGGACCGCGCTCGCCATCGTCACCGAGGGCGTCGTCGCCGCCCCCATCGAGGGCATCAGCGACGTCGCCATCGACGCCAACCCCGACGGCTCCAAGTACCTCACCATCTCGTTCGCCGGACCCATACGCTCTGCGGGCGGCACCGCCCAAGGACTCGCCGTACTCGTCGGCGACTACATCCGGACAAAGCTGGGCCTCAAGGAGTACCGGCCCACCCCAGGCGAGGTCGAGCGCTACGTCGAAGAGATCAAGCTCTACCATGAATACGCGAGCCGCCTGCAGTACTTCCCCACCGATGAGGAGATACGCGAGACCGTCAGGCACCTCGCCGTCTGCGTGGCAGGCGACCCCACCGAGGAACGAGAAGTCTCGGTCAACCGCGACCTCACACGCATCGACACCAACCGCATCCGGGGAGGCATGTGCCTCGTCCTCGCCGAAGGCGTCATCCAGAAGGCCAAGAAGATAGTCAAGCACGCCGAAGACCTCGGCCTCGACTGGGACTGGCTCGCCCACCTCCAGCAGAAAGGCGCCGTCGAAGACGTCGACCCCGATGAGGAGGACACGGAAGAAGACACCAAGGAGGAAGAGGAAAAACCCCGGGGCAAGTTCATGAGCGAAATCGTCGGCGGCCGACCCATCTTCGCCGCGGCGTCAGCGAAGGGAGCCTTCCGATTGCGCTACGGGCGAAGCCGCGCCGCGGGCATCGCGGGCAAGGCCATCCACCCCGCCACCATGGTCTTGACGGGCAGCTTCATCGCCACCGGCACCCAGGTCAAGATCGAGCGTCCCGGCAAGGGCTGCATCATGACGGCCTGCGACGGCATCGAGGCGCCCGTCGTCCGCCTCAAGGACGGCGAGGTCCGCCGCGTCGAATCCGTCGAGGATGCCGTCGCCTGTGACCGCGACGTCGCGGAGATCCTCTTCCTCGGCGACGTCCTCGTCAGCTACGGCGACTTCCTGCAGACCAACACGACGCTCCTGCCGGCGGGATACTGCGAGGAATGGTGGCGCCAAGAGCTCGAGGCGGCAGGGGGC
>CAYUFO010000246.1:0-3045 GCA_964443985.1 uncultured archaeon
GTATCCCTTCCTGTCGGCGTTGATGGCCTTGTCTGTGACAATCTCTGTGTGGTTTGTTCATATGTTTACCAAGCGGGTTATCCCCTCACTGGTGGCACTGCTTTTTCTGGTATTCTCCGTATATCCCCTCAGCGCGCTGGTCGGCTGGGGGTTTTGGAGCCAGGTCCAGGGGATATATCTCGTTTTCGCCTTTTTGGTCGTGTTTCGAGAATATCGAAAAAACCCGAACAAGCGGCTCTTTGGCGCCCTCGTCCTCATACAGGCAGGACTCATGCTCACCTACTATTTTTATGCTCCCATAACCTTGCTGCTCTATTTCGCGATTGTGTTTGAGGAAACGTTTTCGGCCACCAAAACGAAGAGGATTCTCGTTTTTTCGGCTCTCTCCGGCACTGCCTTCTTCCTATACCTTCTTTATTTTTCAAGTCATTTTTTGACGGACGCCGGTCATTTTTCCCCGCAGAGAACCATTGATGGCGTATTGTCAGACCAAATTCTATCAAACCGGGCGGTGCCGGGGGTCATTCATCATCCCAGTTTCTACAACATTGGTTTTATCCCGGTGGCTCTTGCGTTCATCGGTATTTTCCACTCCATCAGAACAAACGAACCAGTCCTCCTCTATCTTTCGGGTGTTCTCTCCCTACTGCTCCTCGTATCCTTCCTTTTGATGGTTGTTGATATGCTGGGGGACTACTATCTTGCGAAGCTGTTCTATATGGTGATCTTCCCGCTCTCTATTTTTTCTGGTATAGGCACATCCTTCATCTGCGATTTCATCCCTACCCGTGCTGAGCACTTCCAGTCAAACAGAGACGGCTTTCTACGCCTTATGGCAATCTCCCTCGTTGTTGTCGTTATCTTTCTGTTTTATCATACCTCCCCCGAGATTCTTTTTTCCTCTGAGCATCAACAAAACTTCCGTAAGGAGTGGATGCAATACAATCGAACAGGAGGCGATATGGTCCTCATGTGGTATGCCCTTCATGACCACTGCAATGAATCTCTTTTCTATGTTGGATCCATCCATCCCTGGTGGCTGTGGTCGATGGGTGATTGTAACATCCGGGGGCAAGTCAATGAGAGCTGGGGCTCTTCACAGTATTTTTTATTCACGAATATATCCGAATGCATGGCCAACATTGATGAGGACGACATTGTTTATCGTCAAGGCCGAATTCTTTTCTATGAGAATTGAAGCCGGGCTCGGACATCCTCAGGGGTGTATGGCTCGACATCGAAGTCAATCACTGCCACGTCATGGCCGTCCTTTTTTGTCGAGGATGCCACGTACAGCAGATTCAGGGGGATGCTATTGCCCCCGGTTGCGTGCAGCTCCCCCATGACTTTGCTCGGCGGTCTGATGAGCACTACTTTCGACATTTTCTCGCTTGCTTTTTTCTCCCTTTCCCCTTTCTGTCCCTTGTTGCTCTTCTCATCCTCAGGTGCGGCGTCTTTCGCCAGCCAGTGTGGACACCTACCATGAGCGCTATCCCAAGCACCGTGAACCCCACGCCGATCACCCCCGCACTCGTCCATCCGTACCCCATAGTCACTGTATTGCTCTTTGGGTAGATGAGCATGTAGCTGGGGGTGGCGAGGTATATCTTTTCGGCGCCTTCGACGTGCCAGTTGGGGTAGTAGCTGACTTTGATGAGATGTGGTTTGCCGGGGCAGCTGGTCTCGAATGCGATGGTGTCTTCTTCGATGCGTTCGGTGATGGTGCAGTCGTCGGCGTGGGTGGGTGTTTTGGGGAGTGCGGTGTATGTGGGGAGTGTCGGTTCCACGGCGGCCGTGACGTCTGTGGCGGCGGAGCCATTTTGGGTGGCGAGTCTCGCAGAGAAGCCCCAGGTGCCGCCGGCGTTGGATACCTTGACGAGCAGGGAGTTCCAGCCCTCGGCGAGCGATACCTGCATAGAGAACTGGTCGGCGGCGTGGGGCCGGTGGGTGGGGTCTTCTGCGACGAGCTCGTGGTTGAGCCAGATCTTGACGCCGTCGCCTGCGCCGTAGTGGAGGACGATGGTCTGGTCTGCAGGCGAGTGCAGGTAGGTGTGCAGGTAGCCGACGGCGGGCGTGAAGTCTTCGAAGACGTAGTGGAGGTCGACGACGCCGTCTTCCTGTTTTTGTGGGAAGTGCCAGGTTCCGTCGCCGCAAGGGTCGCCTTCCCCAGGCTCAACGGTTCGTTCTCCGAGGTAGTCGGCGTCGAGGCCGTGAGCGAGGCTGCTATCCCAGAAGTCGTCTCCCTCGAGGGGTCTGTCGGTGGGGTTGGGGTAGGTTCCACAGGCGAGCCAGGAGACGATGCGGCCGTGCTTTCCCCGGGATTCGAGCAGGGGCATGACCTCACCTGCGGTGAGGCGGGCGGCAAAGCGTGCAGTCTGCGGGGCTTCACCGTCGCGCAGGTAGACAAGGGGGACGTCGAGGTTGTCGATGTTTTCGTACCATTGCAGGGAGAGGAGCTTCCAGTCGCTGGTGGCTACCGCCACCGGCTGGTAGGCGGGGACGTCGACGTAGCTTCCGTCGTTGGTGGAGAGCTCAAAGACGTCGTAGTCGCCGATCCTTTCGATGCGCTGCCAGGAGGGGTGCGCGTTGAAGGCTTTTTTCACCGGCGGTTCGACGGCGATGAAGTGCTTGACGTTGAGGAGTTCGAAGTGTTTGGTCGCCCGCGTGACGTTGGGGGTGGTGGGCGACACGATGCGGGGGAATCCGGCGCAGTGCGTCGAGGATTCGCATTGGGTGTAGTAGCTGAAGAGGGATGAGATGGCCGACTGCACGATGCCGCCCTCGATGACGGGCTTGTTCGCGAGGACGGGGAGCGCCTCGAATATCCGGGGGCTGCCGAGCCGGTTGTTTTTCCCCGAGAGGTCGTTGGCCGCCCTCCCCGGCGTCCCCCTCAGCGTGTCGACGATGCCTTGGAGGGCGGGCCACGTCTGTTTCCGCTCGATGCCCGAATAGTTCCATTCGTACCATTGGTCGATGAAGGTGACGGTGTCGTTGACGTGGACGCAGACGAGGAGGGCGACGATGAGGGGGAGGGCCGGCTGGAGC
>CAYUFO010000247.1:0-3026 GCA_964443985.1 uncultured archaeon
AACAACATAACCACCAAAAAACAACAAAAACACAAACTAATTATGCAACACTACAGAATAAAAAACAGTTCTTTCTGGGTCATCGAGCCGACCCTATGGATTGATGATTCATAGGCCTAAAAACGCGCGGCATTATCGGGGAGGCGAAGATGACCCCTTTCTCGTCGGGAAATTCCGACTTAGTCGGCTATTTCGGCTTCGGTGCCGATGGCTTGGCCGGGGAGGCCTTTGTCGAAGCGGGCGAGGACGGCGCCTTTGCGGCCGTGGGGCTTGGCGACCTTGCCTTCGATGGCGTTGCCGCTGGGGGTGGTCCACGTGACTTTCTTTCCTTCGAGCTTTGCCGCGGCATCTTTATCTTTGACGCCAGCGGGCTCGAGGACCATCTGGTTGGTTTTCTGGGTGCGCCTGCCGCGCCGGTAGTTGCTGATGGTGGCTTTCATCGTGTAAGGGAATTACTGGGGAGTTTGTGGTATTTAAGCTTTCAGATGGCGAGGTCGACGGTGATGTCTTCGCCTTCGAAGGTGAAGGATTGGCCGTCTTCGAGGGCTTTTTTTGCTTGGATGCTGGCGGCGCGGACCTCGGTTTTGATGTCGTCTTCGAAGTCGGCGAGCATGGCGGCTACGGAGGGTGAGTCGGAGACGTAGGCGGTGACGGGCTGGAGCTCGTCGAGGTCTGCTTTCTTCCTGAGCTCCTGGAGGTTTCTTATGACGTCGCGGGCGAGGGCTTCGCGTAGGAGGTCGTCGCTTCGCGTTGTGTCGATGTAGGCGACGCCTGCGAATCCTTCGCCTGCGAATTCGGCGGCTTGGAGGGTGTCGGGGACGAGCAGGCGGATGTCGGCGACCATGTCGGGTGTGACGGTGGTGCCGTCGAGGGTTGCGTTCTCGCCGGCGTCGAATGCTTTTTTTATGGCAAGGCTATTGGCGCGGATGAGGTCGGCGACGTCGTTGGCTTTTCCGCGGAAGGTTTTTCCGAGGACCTTGAATTCGGGGGAGGCGGCATAGGAGACGCCTGCGAGTTTGTCTTCGAAGCGGACGGCTTTGGCGTTGAGTTGTTTTTTAATGACGCCTTCAAGTTGGTCGACGGCCTTTTTGACGGTGGCGTCGCCGGTGACGGTGACGGCGGCGATGGGGTGGCGGAGTTTGATGCCTGCCTGTTGGCGGCAGGTGGCGCCGGCCTCGAATATTTTTCGGGCGACGGCCATGTGCGCTTCGAGTCCGGCGTCGATGCCGTCGGGGGCGGGCCAGGGGGTGAGGTGAACGCTCTCGGGGTCGCCGGCTGCGCGCAGGATGTTCTGGTAGATGTCTTCGGTGACGAAGGGCGCGAAGGGGGCGAGGACGCGTGTGAGCGTTGCGAAGACGTCGACGAGGGTGGCGTAGGCGGCGAGCTTTGAGGGATGGGTGACGCCGTCTTTGTCTTCGAGCCACAGGCGGTCGCGGACGAGCTTGATGTACCATCGGCTGAAGTCCTCGATGACGAATTCGTTGATGGCAGCGAGGACGAGGTGGTAGTTGTGGCAGGCCATGGCCGCGTCGATGCCGGCTGCGAGGGAGCTGGCGCGCGAGCGAATCCAGCGGTCTTCGAGGGCGTCGTCGGGTGCCGCGTTTTTCAGGGCTTGGGGTTCCGGGTCGTCGAGGACCATGTAGCGGGTCGTGAACTCGTAGCAGTGCCAGAGGGTGCGCAGCAGCGGGAGGACGGTCTCGTTGAGGCTGTCTTTGCCGAAGCGCTTGACGTTCCAGGGGGCGGACACGCACATCTGCAGGCGGACGGCGTCGGCGCCGACGGAGTCGAAGAGCTCCCATGGGTCGATGATGTTGCCGTTGGATTTGCTCATCTTCTCGCCTTGGTCGTCGACGAGGAGGCCTCCGACGACGACGTTGGTGTAGGCGGGCTTGTCGAAGAGGAGGCTTGAGAGGACGAGGAGGGTGTAGAACCAGCCGCGGGTCTGGTCGGTGGCTTCGGCGATGAAGTCGTAGGGGAACTGCTCGGCGAAGAGGTCTTCGTTTTCGAATGGATAGTGGTACTGGGCGAATGGGGCGGCGCCGGAGTCGTACCAGCAGTCGATGACGTGGGGGACGCGGTGCATGGGGGCGCCGCAGCTGCAGGTGAAGGTGACGTCGTCGACGTAGGGGCGGTGGAGGTCGAGTTTGGCGGGGGGGACCGTGGCGTTGTCTTTGAGTTCTTTGACCGAGCCGATGGCTTTTTTCGCGTCGCATTCCCCGCATTCCCAGATGGGCAGCGGCGTGCCCCAGAAGCGGTTGCGGCTGAGCGCCCAGTCGCGGGCTCCCTCAAGCCAGTTGCCGAAGCGCCCCGCCTTCATGTGGTCTGGGTACCAGTTGATTTCTTCGTTGTTCTTGAGCAGGACGTCGCGGTTGTCGGCGACGCGGACGAACCAGGACTTGAGGGCGTAGTAGAGGAGGGGCGAATTGCAGCGCCAGCAGAAGGGGTAGTCGTGCTCGTAGGGGAACGAGGCGACGACCTGCCCCTGGCTTTCGAGGTGCTCGTGGATGAGGGGGTCGGTGTCTTTCACGAATTTCCCCGCGAGCAGTGGGATGGCGTTGGTGAATCTGCCTTCCTCGTCGACGGGATTGACGAGGGGGATGTCGTGGTCGCAGGCGACGTTGTAGTCGTCTTCGCCGAAGGCGGGGGCGATGTGGACGACGCCGGTGCCGTCTTCGAGGGTGACGAAGCCGCCGGTGATGATGCGCCAGGGAGGATGCGTGTCGTAGAGGTCTTCTTGGCTTTCTTTTGCGTCGGGCATGCTGGGCCAGCTGAAGTGCTCTGGCTTGTCCTTGAAGTAGGGCAGCAGGGGTTCGTAGCGGAGTCCGTCGAGGTCCTTTCCTTTCACGACCTTAAGGAGCTCGTAGTCCTTGAACAATCCTTCGACGAGCTGTTCGGCCATGACGTAGGTGACGCCATCGGCTGAAAAGACGGCGTAGTCGAAGTCGGGGTGGACGGCGAGGGCGACGTTGCTGGGCAGCGTCCACGGCGTCGTCGTCCAGGCGAGGATGCGGGCGCCCTTGAGCTCG
>CAYUFO010000248.1:0-2995 GCA_964443985.1 uncultured archaeon
TCGGCGACGGCCTTAGGCCCGGCTGCCTCGCCGACGCCACCGACGAGGCCCAGCTCGCCGAGCTTCGGACCCTCGGCGAGCTCACCACCCGGGCGTGGGAGCACGGCGTCCAGGTCATCGTCGAGGGCCCCGGCCACGTCCCCCTCGACCAGATACGGAAGAACATGGAGCTCCAACAGGAGTGGTGCCACGGCGCCCCCTTCTACGTCCTGGGGCCCTTGGTCACCGACGTCGCCGCCGGCTACGACCACATCACCTGCGCCATCGGGGGCACGCTCGCCGCCTACCACGGCGCCAGCTTCCTGTGCTATGTCACACCCGCCGAGCACCTCAGACTCCCCGACGCCGACGACGTCCGGGAGGGCATCATCGCAAGCCGCATCGCCGCCCACGCCGCCGACGTCGCCCGCGGCCACCCGGGCGCCCGCGACTGGGACGACGAGATGTCGCGCTACCGCGCCGACCTCGACTGGGAGCAGATGATCGCCTCCTCCCTCGACCCTGAGAAGGCAGCCCGCTTTCGAAGGGAGTCCAAGATACGAAACAACGTCTGCACCATGTGCGGCGACCTCTGTGCCGTTAAGAACTACCGGGAAGAATAGGCCTGAATTCGTGAGGTATTTATTCCCTGCCTTCCCAACGTATTGTGATGGGTACCCGCAAGAGGAATACTGCTTCTCGGCATCCTATGCCAGACAGGGATGTCACAGACCTCATCAAAGGCATAGGCCCTCTTCCCGCAGGCGACGATCTCTTCAAAACGTTCCGCATCGAACGTGGAAACAACGTCCACCGTCTCATCAGGCCAGACGAAGGACCCATCATCGAACAGGCAGTGGCAATCAACAACCGTATGTGGGGTGAGGGATTGCACACCACAGCCCAGGCCATGTCTTTGCGGGCGCGAAACGGATATCTCATCGGCGCCTTCAACCAAGGGGGAGGACTGGAGGGCACGATAAGCTGCCTTCGCATTCGGGGCTCGGAGTTGGCCCACTGCGGCGAGCCGGGCCACTGGACGTCCACGTGGGATGGCGTCACCGGGAAGGGGACCTTCTCAACAAACCAGTCTGACGGGGATGTCCTCGCCTGCGTCTCCATCACGTCGCGGTCCAGCAAGCCCGCCCAGTTGCGGTCTGAAGTAAATTCCTGGAAGGACCGTATTAGTGGCGGCATTGAACGGGACCACGTCGTCAGCGCGCTCAGTGAGTTGAATTGGGACGACGACGAGCGGATGGCCCGAGTGATTCGACAAATGGGCGGAGCCACCGTCGCAGCGTATCTCGCCACCGGCATAGACTACGTGAAGGCCTTTCACGGCCGGCCGAAAGGCGGCATTTTGGGAGCTCGACTCATGAAAATCATCCCCGAGGGCCGTCCTAACGACAGGAACTCACTGGGCTACAATGACTGGATGCGGTACCCGCCGATCGGGACGCCCCTCAATGAACAGCCGCGGGCCCCGGACGACGAGGTGTCGGTCGCAGACGCGTTGATCGAATCCGCCTACCAGCTCGGCGGCAGGCTCGGCGTCACCTACGTGGACCCCTACAGCCGGCCCGCCGGCCTCAGGATGAACCTGGCGAGGGTGCTCCGAGGTGAATCGGTGATGGGAAGGAAAACACTGGCACCGCGGGAGGCGAAGATGCGAGAGGCATTCGTCCGGACGGTGAACCAAGAAATAGGGGAGGTCCTACAGAACGTCAACGCCACTTCCTAGACGCCCCCCCTGACACTCTTCGTTGAGGTATCCCCTCTCCCCTTGCCCTCCTCTCCGCATTGAGATCTCCCTCCAACTTCGTTTTTTTACCTCCTTTCCCTATTCTACCTCAGTGGATGCCATGGCACGCTGCCCTGGCACGCGCGGCGGTGATTCGCTAAGTTGGGCATACAGGGTTGCCTTTGGCAACCTGTACACGGAGTCGAAGACACCGTTGTACCCTGCTGCTCTGCAACGAACAGCGAAGTTGTTTGTGCACACGAAATCCCGAAAGGATTTCGTCGTGCAGCGGGGATTCCCTGCTGGGCCTCGCCCAACGTGCGAGTAAAACGCGGCATTCCTTCGGAATGCGCGTGCCTCGACCCTCGGTCGATTGCATCCCCTCTATTTAAATGCAGTGGACTCCCTTGGAGTCCATGCACACGGACACGTTCGTGTCCGTAGTGCCCCGCAGTTCTACTGAGGGGTTTTTTACTGGAAAGATGAACGTCACGGAACTCGGCGGAGAATTCGTCCTTATCAAGAAGCTGACTCGGCAGTCCAAGGATGCCCGGGTCCTCGTAGGCGTCGGAGACGATGCGGCCGTCCTTGATGCTGGCGGAAACAACCATTTTCTCGTCACCACCGACATGCTTTGTGAAGGAGACCACTTCCGCTTTGACTGGTTCAGTCCCCGCCAGGTCGGCGCCAAGGCCTTGGAGGCCAACGTCAGCGACATCGCCGCCATGGGGGGCACGCCCACCTTTGCCTTTGTGTCGATCGCGCTCACCGAGGAGACGACCGTCGAGTGGATGGAGGAGTGCTACAAGGGCCTCTATGAAGTGGCTGATCGCTATGGCATCGAGATTGTCGGCGGCGATACCACCCACTCCTCCAAGATCATCATCTCCATCACGCTTCTCGGGGACGTCGAACCCAACACCATTTGTCTGCGCTCGCAGGCGAAAGCGGGCGATGTGATTGTCGTGACGGGAGATCTGGGGAAGTCGAAGGCGGGCTTGGAGCTCCTCCTCAAGGGCGTCGAAAACGTCCGGGGCTCGATGCCGCACCTCGAGCCAAAATGCCGTCTTGCCGAAGCCCGCATCATCGCCCCCCTCGCCCACGCCATGATTGATGTCTCAGACGGCCTCGCAAGCGAAGTCAACCACCTCTGCGAGCAAAGCGGCGTCGGGGCGCGTGTCTACGCAGAAAAGGTTCCCATCGCGGCCTTGACCGAAGGCGCCGCCCAGACCTGCGGCGGAGACCCCCTCGACTACGCCCTCTCGGGAGGGGAAG
>CAYUFO010000249.1:0-2994 GCA_964443985.1 uncultured archaeon
ATTTGCGCATAGCATTTTAGTTACAAGCCACCCGTTTCAACGGGTGGTAGTTGACGTTCCTTTTTTCCCTAGCTCCAGCCGCCCAGCGTCGTCTGCTTGCCGAGCCCTTTGAGCTCGTCTTCCTGGTAGCCGAGGGCTTCCATGATGCGCATGACGGCGGGCAGTACCTGGTTGTTGATGTAGTAATCGGGGTCGTAGCCTCCCTCTTTTGCTAATTCGATGACGACGGATTTGTCGCCGATGAGACCCTTGCCGGGCCCCACGATGTAGCGGACGAAGCTGCCCTGCTTGTAGTCGAGTCCCTCCCGGATGGCCTTCTTGGCGGCGGCGATGTGGGGGCCCTCGCTGACGTAGTCGCCGAGGTCCTTGGTTATCTGGGTGTTGATGGCGAGCTCCTTGAGAGGGACGTCGCCGCT
Organism: uncultured archaeon; assembly: GCA_964443985.1. GTDB lineage: Archaea > Altiarchaeota > Altiarchaeia > IMC4 > JBDREA01 > JBDREA01. The sequence continues at coordinate 417 of CAYUFO010000249.1, forward strand.
TCTAAGGCGCTCGACGGTGGCCTTGATGAGGTCGGCGGCCTTCGCGGGGTCGTTGTCGTAGAGGATGGCGTTCAACACGTCTTCCTGGCTCTTCTTGGCGATGATGGCCCAGTCGCGGCGCTTGGTCTCAAGGCCCTTGATAGTCAATTTGCCGTCGTCTCCTGCGAGCGCGTAGCGCTTCTTGGTGACGAAGATGCCCCGCCGGTAGAAGCCCTCGAACTCGAGCTCCATGGTGGCGGGCAGCTCCTCGTTGATGCCTTTGAGGAAATCCTTTCCCGCGGAGACGATGGCCTGCTTGTCTTCGAGGCCGGGGCGGACCAGGAAGATGCTGTCGGTATCCCCGTAGATGACCTTGAATCCGGCTTGCTCGGCCTTGGCGATGGTGTCTTGGATGTATTCGCGCCCCCAGGCGCTGATGGCTTCGGCGGCCTCGTTACTATACCAGCGGGCGCGGCTGAAGCCGAAGTAGCCGTAGAAGCTGTTGGCGAGGATCTTGAGGGCCTGCTGGGTGACGTTGAGGAGCCGGCGTCGCTTCTCGTCGGCCTCCGCCTTGAGCTCCTTTTTGATGGCGATACGCCGCTCCACGATGCCTGCGAGGACGTCGGGGAGGAAGCCCTTCGTCTTGGCGCAGAAGTGGTGCCTGTTGGGGGCCAGGTGGCCGTCTTCGGCGCAGCAGTCGCAGTCCTGCGTCGCCACGTCGATGTTGTGGCTGATGATGATGGACGGATACAGGCTTCGGAAGTCGAAGACGAGGATGTTCTCGTGGATGCCGCGCTCGGGGTCGACGACGTAGGCGCCGATATAGGACTCCGTGTCGCGCTCGCCGACCATGGACTCGAAGGGCTTGTTGGGGACGAGGATGTCTCTGCGGTAGGCCTCGGCGATGAGCAATAGTTCGACCTGCTGGCTGGACCCTGACCGGGAGAGCTCGTAGATGGGCTGCCCGACGATGCGCGAGAGCTCGTATTGCAGCGGCAAGACCTCGAGCGCGATGGCGAGCGTCGCGTCGACGTCCGACTGGGCATAGGAGAGGAACTCGTTGAACTTGTCGTCTGACCCCTCCCAGGCGGCGATCATCTGCTTGATGGAGAGGTCCTCTTTTTCGACGCCGGTGAGCTCCTGGTAGACGTCTTCGAGGCGGTAGCGGGACAGATTAAAGGTTTTACGGCAGATGGGGTAGAGGTCGACGTGCGGTCTGCCGCGGATGCGGGCGCCCGTCGAGATGCCCCGGCGCTCGAACCTGACGTCGCTGCCGGAAACGCCCAGCGCCAAGCGGACTCCGAGCTTGTCGGCCCGCTCCTTGAGGTAGGGAAAGTCGAAGTTGTCTGAGTTGTAGCCGACGACGATTTCGACGTCGCGTTCCGCAACGGTTTCGACGAGCCTGCGGAGGATGTCTTTTTCATCGTCAACGAATTCCACGCTTGCAGGCGGGTTGGCAGTCTTCCTGGTCGTCCACACCCTGACGACTCCGCCGCTGTCGGCATAGCTCGCGATGATGACGGGATTCTTAGTGGGGTCGGGTTCGGCCCCCGACGTCTGGACCTCGATGTCGCAGGCCGCGACGAGGAGGTCGGCGTCTTCGGCCCCCTGCATGGGCGTCAGTCCCGCGTTGATGAGGTAGCGCTGGGCGAAGGGGATGTCGGCCTCGCGGACCTCGCGGCAGCCTGCCAGGTGGCGGACGTCGTCTCTGAGCCGGGGGACGTCGGCGGGCAATTTTGTGACGACCTCGACGACGGTGACGGGGTTGCCGAAGTCTGTGAGCTCCTTTTTGCGGAGGGCAGCGATGCGATTTGACCCCATGGCTTCGACGTCGGCGATGAGGCGGTCGGCGTCGTCATTTGGCACAGCGTAGAAATAGGGCTCACAGTCTTTCACTTCCTCGACGTCCTTGCCGTTGGCGGTGGCATAATAAAGGCGGATGACGGGGCGGTCGTCGCGGACCGTGTAGTCGGCGTCCAACAACACGCTTTTCTTGTCGTTCATCGTCGTGCGAGTCGTTCGAGGAGGTCTGCGGTCTCAACAGCTCCCCGCTGTTTTTCGGCTTTTTCCTTGAGGCGCTGGCTGGCAGTCCTCATCCCGTCGTCTGCGAGCACGCTCCTGATGCAGTCAACAATCTCTTCGGGCGTCGACTCGTAGCCGAGACGGACGCCGATGTCGAGCTCCTCCACACCATCGGCGTTGTTCTCCTGCTCGTAGTGGTCGATGTCGGGCACCGAGAGCACCGGCACGCCGAAGGCCACACACTCCATGAGCGTCGAGTGGCCGCCGGGGGCGATGACGAGGTCGGCTGCGGCAAGCTGCGGAAAGACGTTTTCGATGTAGGCAGAGACTTCGACGTTGTCGCCCGTCTTCTCGTCGAAGTGGCTGGGGTCTGAATCGGGTCCCGTGACGAGGGTGTAGTGGACGTCGGGTGTCGTGTTGGCCGCCGCCATGATGCTGTGCAGGAGCTTCTCCCGGTAGCCGAAGCCGCCGATGAGAGAGAAGACATAGGGGTGGGGATAGTCTGCCGTCTCGGAATCTGGGGGGTATTTTCGCACGAGGGGGCCAACGTAGTGGACTTTTTCCTCGATGGCGGAAT
>CAYUFO010000250.1:0-2990 GCA_964443985.1 uncultured archaeon
CCAAACAGAAAACACCCAAAACTCAAAAAAAAACAGTAAATCTAACTCCTCATTATTTGATAGGCTCTATAGCGACTGGTCAACCCTCGACAAATTCCAGCGCACCCGCGGCGTCCTCCGATTGATGGCCTCCGTCATCCACAAACTCTGGGAGAAAAACGACCAAAACCTCCTCATCCTCCCCGCAAGCATCCCCATCGACGACCGAGGAGTCCAAGAAGAACTCACCCGCTACCTCGACGACCAATGGAACCCCATCATCGAAAAAGACGTCGACGGCCCCAACAGCCTCCCCTTAGCCATCGACCGAGAAGTCCCTACCTTGGGAAGATACAGTACCTGTCGACGAGTAGCCCGTACCATATATGTTGGAAGCGCGCCACTCCAGAAAGCATCTACCAAAGGGACCGAAGAACGCCAAATCAACCTTGGATGCATCCAGCCAGGGGAATCCATCCCCACCTTCGGGGATGCCATTCGACGACTCACCGACCGCGCAACCTACCTCTACATCGATGGAAAAAGATATTGGTATAGCACACAACCCTCAGTCACCAAAATGGCCGATGACCTCGCCAACCGCATCGACCAGCACGAAATCGAGGCCTTCATCACCAAAACCCTCCAAAAAGAAACCGCCAGCAGAAGCAGTTTCTCACGAATCCACGTCACCTCGGATAGCGGCGACATCCCAGACGAAACAGACACACGACTCGTCGTCCTCACCAGCCAATACCCCCACATCTCAAAAACAACTGACAGCCCCGCCCTCACCCTGAGCAAACAAATCCTTGAATCACGCGGAACCGCACCAAGAACCTTCAAAAACACACTCGTCTTTCTCGCACCAGATGAATCACGGCTAAAAGAGCTTCAAACCGCGGTACGAATGAATCTCGCATGGGAACACATCGTCACCAACAGAGAATCCCTCAACCTCGATGCATTCCAATCAAAACAAGCCGAAACCAAACTCAAATCAACCCGCGAAACAATCAACGCCCGATTACCTGAAACCTACATATGGCTCCTCGTACCCACACAACCCAATCCCAAGGGGGATGTCACGTGGGAAATGCGACGCATCAATGGTGGGGACAGCCTCGCTGAAAAAGCAGCGCGAAAACTAAGCAATGACGGCCTCTTGTATCCAATCCTTGGGGGGCCGATATTACGCCTTGAACTTGACAAACACGAGGGTATGCTTTGGAGAGGGAAAAACCACATTCCCGTCCAACAACTACATGAAGATTTCGCCCGATACCTTTACCTCCCCCGGATAGCGAATAAGGCGGTCATAGAAAAAGCAATCAAAGATGGTGTTAATCAAATAAATTATTCACAAGATGGATTCGCGTATGCTTCCTCCTATGATCCAGATAAAAAACGGTATGTTGGTCTCAAAGTTTGTGGGATACCCATCGTAGAAATCAATGCACAAAGCCTCATTGTAAAACCAGATATTGCAGATAAACAGTTGGAAGAGGAAAGACAAGAAAAACAGAGTACTGGCGAGGAAAGTGCATCACCCACTTCTCCAGAAAATGTCCAATCAAATTTCCCAGACCCCCCGGCTCAAGCAGAACCAAAGACGATGAGGTATTGGGGATTAATTGATCTCGACCCCTTACGAGTGAGTAGAGATGTGTCCCAAATAGCGCAAGAAGTAATCCAACATCTGAATGAAACCGTAGATGCAAAAGTATCAGTAAGCTTACACATTGAATCAAGCCTCCCAAAATCAATTCCAGAAGACAAAAAAAGAACCATACAAGAAAACGCAAAAACCCTCAAATTCAAAGAAAGCGAATTCGCGGAATAATCTCTGGAATAGGGTTTGATTCTTTTCATTTAGTATCATTAAACTAAAATGCCCGATTTTTCAACATTCCACTTTTTGAATACCTAACGCCTGAAAAGGGAAAAAATGAGCAAGAAAAAACTACGGCGGCAGGATGATTTTCGGAGACGAAAAACTCACTCCGCTATGCTCCGTGCCCCGCTGCGCTCTCCCTTCGGTCGGGTCCTTTAACATGGGGACATGCGGTTCGCTTCGTTGCACTCGCTCGGCCAAAATCCCCACCGTTGGGTCGGGACATCGCATGTCCCCACCCGTTATAGGCAATTCCTGATGTAGCGGCAGTTAGGTAGTAGGGGACTATTAGACGCCGGCGCAGCCATCCACGAGCCGGTCTTCGTGGATGACATCCTGTCGATGCGGAGCCTTCCCAGACCCACTACCAGACAACAAAACATATTTCAAAAAATTAACAATCAAACCCAGATTTAGAAAATACCAACGTCTAAATTCTAAAGCAAAATAAAGAAAACGGGGTTAACAACGGAAAACCGTCCAAAAAACGGCCTCCCACATATAACCCCCTACTGTTGTAGAACCGGCCAGATTTGAACCTTTTTTGTGAACCCGGCAGCGGTTTTCATCAACGTCTAACATACTACTAACAACAAAATCTGGGCTAGAGAGTCGAACCAATCGCTACACGCGCGGCCGGGGCGCATTTGTATCTTCTTTCTCAAGCAGGTGTGAACCACACCGGCTGGAAGTAGCGAGTCGAAGGCGAGCTTTAATTCCGGCCGGGGCGCATTCATATCTACTCTGAAAGCAGTTGTGAACCATGCTGGCCGGAATAAGCGAGTCGAAGACGAGCAAGAATTCCGGCCGGGGCGTAGAACTATCCATCCCAATTTAGGGGCTAATTGATGCCCCCTTACATGTTGTTTCCGGCCGGCCTTTGAATTCTTGGGTTGTGAATGTCTCCTTCCTTAATTTCTATCATTTTTATTCATTATATGAGTATATATAATTGAGTGTGACGCTAAGATTCCACCAGCCTCCGAAAATTGAAGCCGCCGGGTGGAATCTTGCGTGTGACTACCGTTAAAACCATCGGCGAATAAGCCGATGGTAGTCAACATGGCTGAAGGTGTGATTCACTATCCCAGATTGGATACGGTCTTGATGATCGAGG
>CAYUFO010000251.1:0-2962 GCA_964443985.1 uncultured archaeon
AACCTAAACCCCTACACACAACTAACCACACAACTCACAAGCTAAACACATACAGAAATAGTATGCCATCCATAACAAAGGGATGACATATTTTGCATAGGCGTCATAGTGAAGAACATGAATGACAGAGTATGCACACACGAAGAATCCAAACGGAGCCCATAGATATACATTTGCATGGCGGACGAATCGCCATCCACCAAAGAAAATTAATCCCCACATCAGCGTGGCTCCGGCAAGCACGCCCGCTGGATGTATGGGAAGCGCAGTAAGGAATGATTTTCGTACCGGATCGCTCACAGTAAGGAGTACCTCCCAAACATACAATAATCCTGCTTGACGACCCTGGTAGCGTTCGAGCATGACAAATACGTAATGCGTTTTGCCAACGAGTGCTGGTGAGAGATACCAATAAAGGGGTGCGATGGCACAGGTCGCCCCTCGCATGATGGCGCGCCAATCGCGTATGAACAAGAGGTCTCTAAGTACCAAGCTCCCGACTAGTAGTAACCCCTCAGCTCGAAACAATGCTATGCCTGCAGCGGGGACATACGCGTGTCCTGGCCGAATCGTAGAAAGAAGAAGCGTTGCATAGAAGAGTGTTAAAAACGGCATAAGGGGGTGGGTGAGACTCATGAAGTGGTTGGGGATAGGGGCTAGACATATGAGAAAAACTGTAGCTGCCGCTGTCCATCGGGGGGCCCCGTAACGGATGAGGATAAGAAAGGTGAGCATCCCATTGACGACTCCACACACCATGTTAACCACAAGGCCGTAGGCGTGTATCGCTCGTATGTCTTCCCATCCACCTATTGTGGCAAGTGTTTCTAAGAGTAACCCATATCCCGGGAGAAATGGGTTTCTGAAGCGATGTTCCATGTCGCGGGACTGGGAGAGATCATAGTGCCAGTAAAACTCACCAGGTGGCAGGGGGAATTCGATGGCCCACGTCCCTATGATGCTTGTCGCCCAGACGAGCAGGAAAACAGAAACAATGGTGTTGGGGGAGAATTTCACGCTGATATGAACTTATAGTCCTCCTTCTTAAGAGTGGATAATAATGAACCCTGATAAGTCAATCATCCGCTCCTTATCTTTGGCTGATGCCGATTGGGCGGCCTCGTTGCATCAGCGTACGCAAGAAAATACGCTGCTATCCGAGTTTGGCTCCTCCTTTCTCGCATCTCTCTATGAAGCTTTTTCGAAAGCCCCTCACGTGTACGCATATGTATCATGCGTTGGGGATGATGTACCCATTGGAATAACAGTATTCACAGATGGATCTGGAGGCATTCTTCACTGCATCGGCACGCCATCCGCTCTTCGACTTGTACCCCCTGTTCTCTCGCGCCTCCTCATGCGTCCCTCACTCTTTATCGACATTCTCCGCACGGCGCATCACGCACTTGTCACACCCACTACACATTCAGCCGAACTCCTCTACCTCGGCGTCGAAAAAGGACATAGACGCACAGGTATTGCATCAAGCCTCCTCGCATGGGGGTGGGTCGAGCTTTCAAAACATGGAATTACACGCATTCATGTCCTCGTCGATGAACGAAATATCCAAGCCCTTGCCTTCTATAAAAAAAAGGGATTTCAAACAACTGACACACTCATGCTTCACCGCAGGCAACTTCGAAGACTCGAAAAGCGGTTGTAGACTGCTGACCCGTCTCATACATTCTTTGTCCCACAAAACCAATCCGAGCCCCGAACTGACCAAGCCCTGGAACTGATTCGAGAATGTTGATGCATCGATCGACCAGATATCCGATGGTGGTGAATCCCAAATATCCATAATAAAAGAAAGTGTTCCCGTCAAACCGTGAGATCACCACTCCTTGTTCTTCAATCAACCCGCGTATGGTGCCTGGTAAAAACGAGGTCTCATAATATGATGTCGACAGTCGGCTGAGCACCCACGCAAGAACGGCAACGGGGATGTTGAGTCTGTTAGTCGTCGTCAAGACGAAAGTCCCTCCTCGTTTCAGAACTCTAACCATCTCAGAAATCCAATCTATCTGTGTTGACCTTCCAGATACATGCTCAATGCCTGAATAGGAAACCACGATATCAAAGTGTTCAGACTTCACTGGGAGCCTCGTGGCGTCACCGACCACAGCGAATACGTGTTTCTCCATTGCCTCTTTGAGCACCATCTTTTTACCCGATGAAATCAATTCTTTAGATGGGTCGATAGCAACAACCCATGCGCCTTGCATGCCGAACAACAAGGCATCAAACAAGCCTCCAGCACCGACATCGAGAACTTTCAAATCATTGACTGTGGGTGTCAGAGACCAGTCGAGACGCTTGACGTGAAGATAGCGGCGGGCATATCGCAACCGATTAAGTGAATTGACGAACCTGTGTGCATACGTTCCCGATGCCTGGCTGAGCCATCTCTCGATGACCCCCAACTCTTCAAGTGTTGGTTTCATCGTAACCCATCACTTCGTGGGATATCCACATACTTGCTGCTACCTTGAGATAGCTGATGCCAACACTCAAGACCAAAGTCTTTGACGATCCACACCGTCGTCGATAGTAATGGAAGGGCACTTCACTCATCTGAATTCCTTTCTTTTGCGCATAGTACAAAAGCCTAAACGCATAATCACCATAGCCACAAAAGACGCTGTCGGAGTCTAGAATGGATATCACTGATTTTTTCACTGCCATGTAGCCACCGGTGACGTCGTGGACGGGGATATGCAAGAGCAATCGTATGCATTCGTTGAGCCCTCTGCTGAGGAGTTGCTTGTAACCCTCTGCATCCATAGAGCCACCTGAAATGTAGCGACTCGCAACGACCACATCGTCCCGTTCACAACCCTTCACGAGTGTGGAGATCGTCGATGGGGGGTGGCTGAAATCGGCATCCATGAAAACGATGATACCTCCCTGAGCTGCTTGGATCCCTCGATAGATTGCGGTTCCCAATCCACGTTCGGTCTTC
>CAYUFO010000252.1:0-2927 GCA_964443985.1 uncultured archaeon
ACGATGCGTCCTTGGCGTCCCTATCAGAGGGCGAGGGCGAAGGATGGAAGACGTTGCGTCACCGCTTGAAGGGATTGGACGACTCGGCCCGAGTGTCGTCGCGAAAGACCAGAAAGGCTCTCACCATCATGCAGGACCTCGCCGAGGCAGGCTTCCCCGCTCGCGTGCTGAAGAAGCTCGTCTGGGATGCGGGAACTGTCTCAGACCTCGAATCCTTGCAGGAACGCTTCCAGTCAACGGGCCCTCAAAACGCGCGGGCTCCCGATGACCAAGGATTCCTCAAAGCCCTCACCCCCGAGCAGCGGACTGCCTACTCGGTCTCGGCCCACGCTCGCCGAAAGCGCGGCGTCGTCGTCGACGAGCAACGGCAGCGGAGGTTCAAACGTAATGTCGCGCTCCTCACCATCGGCATGTCTCTTCTCCCCTTTACCCTACGCGTCCCTAACCGGGATGCTCCCCCTCCCCCACCAAGCGGCCTTCATGCCCCGCGAAGCCCCGGCAGCGATTTAGGTGACCTGCAAACAATCGATAATCAAAAGGATTCGGCCGACTACACGATTCCGGGGCACGTCGATTCGACGAAGAGATACAAGCCGTGGAACAAGGAAGGGAAGAACTAACGTCCTATTCGTCCCCTGATTCGTTTACGTCCTTGTGGGTGAATGGCTTGCCGTTCTTGCCGCTGTAGTCGGCGATCGTCTGTCCGCTTCCCTTGAGGAGGTATTTGTAGATGGTCAATCCTTCGAGGCCGACGGGACCGCGGGCGTGTATCTTGTTGGTGGAGATGCCGACTTCGGCGCCGAATCCGTAGCGGAATCCGTCGGAAAATCGGGTCGAGGCGTTCCACATGACGCTTGACGAGTCGACGTCGGCGAGGAACGTCTTGGCTGCCTTCTCGTCTTCTGTGACGATGGCGTCGGTGTGGCCCGAGCCGTAGGTGTTGACGTGGTCTATGGCTTGCTGCAGTCCCGCAACGACCTTGATTGCGAGGACGAGGTTGTTGTATTCTGTCGCCCAATCCTCCTTGGTCGCCTCCTTCACCGATTCGTCGATCCCTCTTACTCTCTCGTCCCCTCTCACTTCAACGCCAGCATCCGCATACTTTTTGAGGATTCGGGGGAGGAATTCGTCCGCGATCTTTTCGTCGACGAGGAGCGTCTCCATGGCGTTGCAGACCGCCGGATACTGGGCCTTCGCGTCAAAGGCGATATCGACGGCCTTTTTCAGGTCGGCCTGTCCGTCGATGTAGACGTGGCAGATGCCGTCGCTGTGGCCGAGGACCGGGATCTTCGTGTGCTCCTGGACGTACTTGACGAAGGCGTTGCCTCCCCGGGGAATCATGAGGTCGACGTCGTCGTCGCAGGCGAGCAGTTCGTCGATCTCTTCTCGTGTCTCCAAAAGCTGACACCACCCCTCCGGTACCCCGTCGACCGACAACGATGCATCGTAGAGGATTTGATACAGGATACGGTTCGAATCGGCGGCTTCCTTTCCCCCCTTGAAGAGGATGGCGTTCCCCGATTTCATGGCGAGCGCCGCCACTTGGGGGACCACATCCGGCCGCGACTCAAACACGACGCCCACGACGCCGATGGGCGTCGACACCTTGTAGAGCGTCAAAGCCTCGTCGAGCTCGCGGGCCCAGAGCGTCTTGCCGACCGGGTCATCCAGTGAGGCGACGCTTCGGACGCCCGCCGCCATCTTCCCTAGTTTGGCCTCGTCGACGCGCAGGCGGTCTACCAACGCCTTGGAGAGTTCGCCCTTTTGTTGAAGGTCTTCGGCGTTGACGAGGTCTGTTTGATTCGCTTCGAGGATTTCATCCTTTCTCTCCAGGAGCGCCTTCGCCATCGCCTCCAACGCCTCGTCCTTCCTTGCGGTGGAGAGATTCGCGAGCTTCAACGCGGCCAGACGGGCCGCCTTCGCCTTACCTGCAGTGTCTGCCATGAAGGCTATTTTTTGATGTCATCCTAAATATAAGCGCCCATGAGCGCCGAGAAGCCAAAGACGAAGGCCCCCCCTCCGGATTCGCTTCCCATCGAGCACCAATCCCCGCTGCCCGTGCCAAAGCACGTTAAGCCGCGATTAGAGATTATCTACGATCCCATCGGCGACCGCGAGCGCGACGAGAACCTCGTGCGGGGACCGAGAAGCGCCGACGCCGAGGCGAGAAGGCACGCCCAGGGCGTCTACTATCGACGGTTCTTCGACACAGCTCGCAACGTCGCCCACAGGATGCTCGGCGATGCCGATGATGCCAAGGACGTGGCATCCGAGGTCGTCACGGCGACGGCCGATTTCGTCAACCGAAAATGGGAGTCGACGGACCGGGCGCTCTTCCCCATCGTCTACCGGGCGGCGGTGAACCGCAGCATCGACTACCGCAGGCGCGAGCAGCGGCGGGTGAGCATCGACAGCGTCTCCCCCAAGCTAGTAGCAGAAAAAGACGATGAGACCGCCCAGGCCGCCGAGAACAGCCTGCTCATGTCGCATATCCTCAAAGCCGCGGATTCCTTGCCGCCCAAGCAATTTGAGGCCTTCATGTTCGTCGACGTCGGAGGATTGAAAAAGAGGGACGCAGCCGAGGTCATGGATTCCCCCGAGGCGACGTTGCGAAGCAACCTCCACGTCGCCCGCAAGAAGCTCCGTGAACGCTTGAAGAAGGATGGTATGGCTCCAAGGATGTGAACGAGGGTCACAAGCCAATCTGCAATCAAAATGAAGCAATCACTGAGGTCGATTGAAGAAGAGCTTGCCGCCCTCTACCAGCGCCTCAACGAAGAGAGCTTCTATGGGAAGGTCGGGGGATACCGGGTGAGCTGGAGTCGCCACGCCGTCCACACGCATGGCTCGGTGAACCTTGCAAGGAAAACGATTCGCATCTCCTACCCCCTCTACGAGCAGCACGGCTGGGAGGCCGTCGAGCAGAC
>CAYUFO010000253.1:0-2898 GCA_964443985.1 uncultured archaeon
ATCCGTTGCCCATGGGGAACTCGTCTATCTGCTCGTCTGTGATGCCCCGCGACGTCATCCACAGTCGCCAGGAATCGTCGCCCTGCTCGTGGACCATCGAGCCGCTGGTCACGACGACGAGGGGTACGATGCTGTGGGCGCCGAGAACGAGGTGCAGGATGACGAGGACGACGCCGACGGTGACGCCCACCTCGACGAAGTCGCGCACCCACCCCATCACCCACTGCTTGAAGGAGAGCCCTCCACCGTCTTCTGCCTCGCCTTTCTTCTCCTTGAGCGAACTCATCGTCTTGTGAAACAAGGAATATGACTTACGTGGCTTCCCATATAAACGGGTGGTGCTAGGGGCTTTTTGCGACTTCCTGGAGATACAGTTTGGGGTATCCGAGCCACGGCACCCGCAGGTGGGCCTTCGCCAATAGCTGGGCCTCGTTGACGGGGATGGCGATGCCTCCCGCCCGCGCGCACTGGTCGGTGTTGTCGTTGGCGTCGCCGCGCGTCCAGTAGAGCCGATACGTGTCCGTTGCGGGGATGCTCGGGTACAGGCAGGACTCCTCATAGCCACGACATTCCTCGATGTAGTCGGCATACATCTGGGCGTCGGCGAGCGTCATGCAGTCGAGGGTACCGCTTGCAGCGATTGCCTGTCCTTCAACGATCTCGACGACGCCGACGACCCGGTGGGTGAGGGGGTTCGCCGCCTCATAGAAAGAGCCGTGGGCAACTCCTCGCTCAAAGGTGGCCACGTCACCCACCCCGATATCTGCGGGATACCACGAGACGATCATGTCGCCTGCGCCGATGCCGTCCATGAAGGGGAGTGAATCGATTTCGTGTCGAGTGAATCCCCTGTTGGAAAGCCACACCTCCAACTTCCCATCGCCTTCGTGGACCATGGAACCGGACGTGACGGCAATGAAGGGAATGCTGGGATTCTCGCGAAAGACGACGGTGGCGAGTGCTAAAGAAAGGCCGACGATGACGACAAGCGATAGTAACCTTATCCTGTCCATTTTTTGCCTATAACGCCTATGATAGGGTAATATGTACCTATACCTGGGTGCGCAGACTAGTCAATTCAGACCATGAACGTCAACGAGCAATCGTATGCCTCCATCAAGGAATCCGTGTTCTGCAGCGCGGGTGTCACCGAGCACCGCATCGGGAGCGCCACCGTCCACCTCGCCGACCTCAATCCGCTCGAAGCCTTCATGGAAGCGCTCCCCTATCTGCGCGCCATGACAGGCTGCCTTGCCGAGGTCTCCCTGCACGAGGACAAGCTCGCCGTCGGCTGCCCTGCGCACGTCGCCCTCGCCATGCTCGGCTGCCAGATGTCGGGATGGGGGATACCCATCAACGACGAGACGACCGCCATCGGCTCGGGGCCCGCCCGCATCCTCGCCCGAACGCCCCACGCCGTCTACGATGCCCTCGGCTACGAAGAGGAAAGCAGCGACGCCGTCATATTCCTGGAAACGTCGATTGCGCCCACATCCAAAGCCCTCGAATCCATCGCCATGGCGAGCGGGTCACAAAACCTCTTCGTCTGCCACTTCGAGGGGTCAAGCTACTTCGGCTACCTGTCCATCCTCGCCCGCGTCCTCGAACAGGCAGTTTACCGCCTTTCCCACCTCGGATTCGACGTCACCGCCATTCAAACCGGCAACGCCACCGTCGCATTGCCCCCCTACCAAAAAGGCGACCCCGACACCATGTACACGGCAAACGACGCCATCATCTACACCGGCAGCGCCGAACTCGCCGTCGACGACTGGGACCCCTCTTTCACCGACCGATGCGTCTCCGCCGCAAGCCCCGCCCACGGCAAACCGTTCAAACAAATCTTCGAAGAGGCAGACGGCAACTTCTACGCCATCGACGAAAACCTCTACGCACCAGCAAAAATAACCATCCACGACAACGAAACCGGCAAGACATACGAAGCCGGTGCCGTCAAGGATGATTAGTCGTCGAGAAGTCCTTTGAGGGCTTCCCGTGACGTCTTCGCCACCTCCTGATGCAGTGACTTGCCGTGGCTGTCCATGGTGACGATGGCGGGGAAGTCTTTGACGTCGATGACCCACATGGCTTCGGGTGTTCCGTATTCTTCGAGTTTGAGGACGTCTTTTACGGCGGTGACTTTTTGGGCGAGGAGGGCTCCAGCCCCACCGATGGCGTGCAGGTATACCGCGCCGAGCTCTTTGCATGCTTGCAGGGTCTTCTCGTCTAATCCTCCCTTCCCGATTGCTCCTCTCAGCCCGTATTTCTCAAAGACTTCGGCTTGGTAGGGTTCCTCGCGGGCGCTGGTGGTAGGGCCTGCGGCGATGAACGCCCATTCGCCTCCCTCCTTTTTCACGACGGGGCCGCAGTGGTAGATGAATGAGTCCTTGAGGAGTGTTCGCATATCTTCGTCGACATGTTCAACAAGGTACTTGTGTATCTGGTCGCGGCCGGTCACCATCGTTCCCGAGACGAGGACCTCGTCTCCCACGTGCAAGTCCCGCATCTCCTTTTCCGTGGTGGGGAGGTTGATCTTTTCACTCATAGGACGCTTCCCCCTCTTCGTCGACGGTGACTTGTCCGCGCCTGGCCGCCCAGCACAGGTAGGCGACGGACACGAAGAAGCTCGCAGGGTGGCGGTGCGCGTTGCCCGCCTTGACGGCGAGGACGGTCGACTTCCCCCCGAAGCCCATGGGGCCGATGCCGAGGCTGTTGAGTTCCACGTGGAGTCGTTTTTCGAGGCCTGAGAGTTCGGCGTCCGGGTTCGTGTCGTCGAGGCGTCGGAGAAGCTGCCTTTTGGCAAGGAGCATGGAGGAGGCCCGATCCAGGCCGCCGACGCCGACACCCACGATGCCCGGAGCGCAGCCCTTTCCCTGGGCCCGATAGGCTGCATCGAGG
>CAYUFO010000254.1:0-2876 GCA_964443985.1 uncultured archaeon
TACTGTATCCAGTGTTCGTGGGCGACGGCTTCGGTCCCGGGACTCCAGGTGAAGTTGCCAGTATAATAGACAGTGTCGTAGGTTGTGAAATCTGTTTCGGTTAGGAGATGATAAGATTCTGAATCGAAGTAAGGTGTGAGGCGGTTTTCGTGGATGGTGGTAGCTGGGTGGACGGTGAGGGCGTATGCGAGGATGATTGAGGCAACGAGGAGGCCGATTACCAGATTGCGACGTGGTGGCTGGAGGTTGGAGGTGGTGTGTGCGAGGAATGCGCCGGTGATGAGTGAGAAGGGCAGTCCGAGGTAGAGGCTGAAGCGTAAGCTATTCAAGAGGGTCGTCGAGGGGAAGATGCGGTAGCCGAGCAAGCCAGAGACGAGAAAAGAGTAGAAAAGGAGGCTTGCTGTGAGGACGAAGCTGAAGCTGAGTAGAGAATGATATCTCTGTAGACTGCGGTGGCGATAGATGAGGCCGAGGAACGCGAAAAGCACCACTGTCGACGCCGCCGAATCGGTGAGCGCCACGATGGGAAAGGCGAGGCGCGTGTAGGCACCGACGGCTGTGACCGGTTCCAAGGAAAAAGTGAAGGTGGGGGGGAGATTGAAGGCGATGATGAAGCCCGCGCCGATGAAAAGAAGGGCGCCGAGGAGTATCGTTCGCTGTGAGGTGCGCTTTTGTCGAAGGGTGTGATAAACGAGATACGCGCCAGCGAAGAGGGCGAGTTTGGCAAAGGCGGTGACGGCGATGCGCCACAGCAATCCTCCGGAGAGTAAGAAGACGCCGAGCCACGCAGGGTTTCTCGTGCGGATGCCCAATAGGAGGAAAGCAAGACTCGACAAGAGCAGGAATTCCCCGAATACCTCCTTGTAGAGGTCGCTGAAGAGGAGTTCTGAGGGCAGGACGGCGAACACGGCGGCAGCCGCAAGGCCGACGGCTGTTTTTTGCGTGAGGGCACGGCCGATGGCATACACCGGCACAACACAACAGGCACTCAGCAGCGGGATGAGGAGTCGGGGGACGATGAAGGCATCATCGAAGCCGAACCAAGACAACACCTTGAGGGGAGCGCCCAGCCAAACGTACACCATCGTCCAGTTGTCATCGTAGGCGTTGCCCGAAAAAGAGGTGGCGAGAGAGAAGAGCTCGGACCACGACATATCCGCTCCCTGGACGGCGATAAGCAGATAATGGGGCGTGTCATATCCGAGGGGAATCGTCGGCAATCCGAAGACGATGAATCGAAAAAGGAAGGCGGCTAGAAGGATGAGGAGAAGTGCGGGATACTGGTGGGGCGTGGATGAGGATGAGGATACCGTGGGAGGATCACGGTCTTCGCTGAAAAGTGAGGCGATGCCGATGCCGGATGCCAGCGCAATGGCCCCGACTACTAAAAAGCTCCCATAGGGAAGCTGACCGAGAGAGACCGCGATGACGGCCACCACGATGCCACCGATGACGAGGACGCCGATTCGGGAAAAAAGCAGCGTCACCGAAAGCGCTGACGGTGCATCTTTGTTGAGGAACCAAAAGACTAGAAGTGAAACCGCTACGACGATGAGGGCGTGCCCGAGAACGAAGGACGTCTGGGCTCCTTCAACGGTACTTCCTGCAAGCAGACCGGCGAAAAGCACGAGTAGGCAGATTCGTTCAGCCACGGAAAATGAAAGGGAGAGGGTCATTTTACGGGTTCTTCAGGAAGGCGTTTGGTGTTTCTCGGAGGATGCCTGCGATGTTGGCTATGGTTTTGAGGTAGGCGATGGCGAGGTGTTCGAGGCTCCATCGGAGGCTTTTTCCTTTGATGTCTTGCGCGTAGTAGAGGAGGGGGAGGGCGGCGAGGATGAGTAAGAGGGGGTGGAGGACGAGGGCGAGGATGAGGGCGGGATAGAAGGCAAAGAGGTGTTTCATGCGGATGGGGTGTTTGGCGAAGAGGTGGGGGATTCCGCGACCGTACCAGTATTGTTGGCGGAGGAAGGTCGTAAGTGTGGGGCGAAGCGCGTGGTTGACGTGGGCGTCGGGGACGAGGAGCAGGTTTCCGCCCTGTTTTTTTATGGCCCAGCAGAGGTCGATGTCTTCGCCGCTTGGGAGGCTTTCGTCGAAGCCGCCGGCTTCGTCTATGGATTGTTTTTTATAGAGGGCTCCCGCCTTGGGGATGGCGTCGACGTCTTGTGGGGCGGGGGGTCGTTTGACGATCAAGTCCTTGGTCGCATGGTTTCGAAACTGGATGCGGCCAAGCGACAGCAGATGCTCGGCGAACCGTGTGTCTTCGACGAGGGGGTTTTGGTAGACGCCTACGCCGGCAACGGTGCCATTCTCAAAGTAAGGCAGGATCCGCTCGAGCCACGTGGCGGGGACGGTGCAGTCGGCATCGACGAAGGCGATATACTCACCCTTAGATTGGCCGATGCCCGTGTTCTGGGCGGCAGCCGGCCCCCGGTTTCCTTTGTGGGTGATGACGGTGAGGCCTCGTTTACGCTTGAGGAGGGCAGACGTGCCATCAGTCGATCCGTCGTCGACAATGATGATTTCGAAGTTTTTGCGGGGAAGGCTTTGGCGGCGAATCGAGGCGAGACAGGACTCGATGGTTGATTTGGCGTTATAGACGGGGACGATGACGGATACCTGTGGCTGTTTCATGTGGCTGCCTCGTCGTAGAGTGTTGCTATGCGGTCGGCTATTGTGGGCCATGCATATTTTTTATGAAGCCAGTTGCGTTGTTTTTTTGTTATGGTTTTTTTTCCGATAAGAAGGGAGTGTATTGCTTGGGCGAGGGCGTGGGGGTTTTGTTTTTCGACGACGGCACCCAACTTCTGCCCTCGTATGTCGGCTGCGAGGCCGACTATGTCGGAGGCTACGACGGGTGTGCCGCAGGCGAGGGCTTC
>CAYUFO010000255.1:0-2865 GCA_964443985.1 uncultured archaeon
TCGTCGACGAGCATCTTGTCCATGCCGCGGGGGCCGAGGGTTGTCCTGATTGTTTCTGCGACCGCCTTGGCGGCGAGCATGTTCTGCCGCTGGGCGTCGCGTCCCTGGGTCCTCAATGCTCCTTCGGGGAGCACGAGGATCGGTGTTCCTTGGTGTGCCATTTTTTCTTGACCTTCTGGTTCTTTCTGATACATACTGTCTTTTTTTTAGCGTGTGGGTTCGATGTCTCTAGTCTATCTTTATCTTTGTCTTTGGGCCTGATGGCTTGGGTTTCTGGCGCTTGAACTTGACCTCGAGGACGCCGTTCTTGTGGCTCGCCCTGCCGCTGTCGGGGTCGACCTTGCAGGGGAACGTCAGGTCCTTGCGGTATCTGCGCTTTTCGGTGTCGACGTCGAGGGTGAGGCTCTCCTCGTCGACGTCGATGACGATGTCGTCTTTTTCGATGCCGGGGAGCTCGGCGATGATGGTGACGTCGTCGTCGCCTTCGATGGTGTCGGTGAGGGGCTCTCGGCCGCAGGTCTCCTTTGAGGGGTCGCAGGACTGGATGCCCTGGCGGTTGCTGACGTTGCCGAACTCCTCGATGTGGGGTTTGCCGTCGGGGCCGACGCGCAGCGAGAAGCCGTAGACGTAGGGGTCGCCGTTGCTGCGGCGCTGGTCGAGGTTGTGCTGGATGTGGCCGAAGATGCGGCTCATGTTCTCTTCCATGCGTCTGAATTCGTCGTCGAAGTCGTCGAAGAGGTCGTCGAACGGGCTCTTTCGTCGTCGTCCTGGTCGCATCGTCTGGTTGCCCTCGGATTTTTTATGGGTTTGGGTGTCTATTTTCGAGACTAGGTTATTCAGGAATCCAGCTATAAAAAGCTTGCGGTTTTCACTGGGTTTGGCTGTCGACCCCGAACCGGTCACCCGCGGCGCCGAAGCAGCCGAAGCAGCGTCTTCGCGTCAGATATCTCAGAAAGCTCCCCCGGCGAGATGACCGCCGCATCGCAGCAGATGGAGCGTTCCGTGATGGCCATGCTGTACCCCCCCACGATGTCGGAAATCTCCTCGACCACCTCGACGCGCCGCTCGAGCTTGCCCCGGTCGTTGCTCACCACCGTCAAGACCTCCCTGAGCTTTCGGCCGCGCAGCCCCCTCCCCGCCGAACGGTCGCTCGCGTCGAGCGCGATGACATTGAAGGGAGCGTTGGTGAGCGATGCGTCCATGCCGAGCCCCGCAAAGGCGGAACGGACCTGCTCTGTGAGCGTGTCCATTCGAGCCTCAGCTTTCCTTTGGTCCTGGCGGTCCCGAAGCTGGTCGCGGGCGAAGGCCCCAGGGAACGCGTGGCCCCCCCGAAGCGATTCCCCGAAAAAGTCCTCCAAGCGGTCGGCGACGTCGACGGCCGCCTTGCCTCCGCTCTCGTATCGGTAGATGGACTGCTTTGAGACCCCTATCCTGTCGGCGAGATCCTGCTGGTTGAGACCCCGCTCGCGCCGAAGCGAGGCGAGCTTGGCGGCGTCGATGGGCAGGCAGTAGTTCCCCCGGATGGCATAGGTCCCGGTATACTCGTCAGCGAGGATGGATGAAAGCGTGTCGGGCGTCACGACCAGCGTGCCATGGCGGGTGTAGGTGACGCCGTCCTTGAGCGGGGACTGCTTCATCATCTGACCGACGACCAACGGCGTCGCATGCAGGACGCCTGCGACATGGGCGAGGTCGCCCGCCGTCCGGGCCGTCAACCCCTCGATGTTTCCGAGGACCTTGACGACGTAGAAGTGGCGGGCGTCGCGGGCGAGGACGTCGAAGGAGCTTCGGATGCCCTCGCAGTCGATGACAGTGTAGCCCTCACGGGAGAAGGCCTCCGAGATGCGTGCAATGAGCGAGGATTTCATGGCATCCACCTCACGATGCCTTTCCTTCGATGAACTGCTCGTGCAGGAGCCTGACGGTCTTGTCGGCGTCCGATTCGCGGACGACGAAGGCGATGTTGACCTCGCTTGACCCCTGGGCGATCATGATGATGTTGACGTCAGCGCTCGCCGCGGTCTGGAAGATGTCTGCGGCGATGCCCCTGGTGCCCGCCATGCCCGCGCCCACGATGGTGAGGATGGTGACGTCGTCCATGGCCTCGATTGAGGCGACGCCGTTGCCTGCGAACTCACGAGAGAGGAGCTTCTTGGCCCGGGCGACCTCGTCGCGCTTGATGACGATGGAGAGGTTGGACTCCGAGCTCCCCGATATCATGATGACGTTGATGTTCTCGGCGCCGAGGGTGGAAAAGAGCCTGCCCGCGATGTTGGGGGTCTCGGCGAGCCCGATGCCCTGGAGGTTGAGGATGGCGACGTTCTTGTCGGCAGCGACGGCCTTCACGATACGTTTGATCTTCTGCTGCGTTTTGACGATGAGGGTGCCGGCGCTTTCGGGATTGAAGGTGTTCTTCACCCGCACGGGGATGTCTGCCATCATGGCGGGAGCTATCATCTTGGAGTGGATGACCTTGGCGCCGAAGTAGGCGAGGTCCATGGCCTCGGCGTAGCTGAGGGTCGGTATGAGCTCCGCGTGGCCGACGATGCGGGGGTCGGTGGTCATGATGCCGTCGACGTCGGTCCAGATGACGACTTCCTCGGCTTCGAGGTAGCGCCCCAGGATGGAGGCGGTGTAGTCGGAGCCGCCCCGGCCGAGGGTGGTGATGTAGCCCTCCTTGTTCTCGGCGATGAAGCCGGCGACGACGGGGGTGACGCCCTTCTCGATGAGCGGTCTGAGTTTCTTTTTGACCCCCTTGTGGGTGAGCTCGTGGATGGGGCGGGCCCCGCCATAGCAGGCGTCGGTGGTGATGCCCGCCATGGCGCCGGTGACGTGGCAGGACTCGGTGCCCTTCTCCCGAAGGCA
>CAYUFO010000256.1:0-2857 GCA_964443985.1 uncultured archaeon
AAACCCCTACACACAACTAACCACACAACTCACAAGCTAAACACATACCATCTTTTTATCCAATGGTAGACTAACAGGTAATGGTTGTGGTTGCCTTGAGCATCGAGGAAGATACTTTCCATATCGAAGATAACGTAGTGGTGCCGGGGGACGGCTTGAAGCCGACGAGGGAGTCTCGATGAGTGTTGCCTCAATCCTTAAGAAAACGGTTTTTGCATCTACGTTCGCTGCTGCGTGCATCCTATTGCTTGTGAGCCTTTTGTTGGCTGTGGGAATCTATAAGCTGCATTCGGACGTCGTGAGGTTGACGCAGAAGGTTGAGCTGGCAGACGGCCAGTTTGCTGCCAAGGATACCCAGGCGTACTCCATGCAGTTAGAACTGGAAGGCAAGGATGCGCTTCTCGAGCAGAAAGATGAAGAGTGGGCTTCGATTCTTAGAACCCTCAACCTCTCAAGCGAAAGGGAAACGTCCATTGTGGAGGAGTATAGCAGACTACAGGGCATGAACCAGGAGTTATCCCGCAAACTCAACGCAACCATACTGGAAAGAGACCAGTGTGTTCTTCAGGCGGAAAATTACAGCGGTGAATCCAGCAGTTGGGAGCAGAGATACAATTCGCTTCTTTCCCAATACAACCAGGAAAAAAGCACGAGAGCGGCTGAGAGCCTGCTGTGCGAATACATCGTTGTCGACGTATCCCCCGACAACCCAGGGGTTTCCACCGATTATACTTTGACGTTCAGGTATGGGGATGGGAAGCCGGCGAGCGGCCTTCCCGTTTTTGTATTGAGCACCTACGAGTACAATTATAGTATGAGCAATACTCGCCGTTTCTACCTGACCGACGGGGCGGGAAGGATCTTCGGCGAAGGCAAATCGAACTCCTTTAAGGGCTCCGGAGAAGTGACCATCATACTGAACTGCGAGCAAACGATGCACTTAATGCGATTCCGACTCTACTCAAGGACAGAGCCGCTGGGGAACCAGGAATACAAAATCACCCGGATAGACTTCACCAACACGAAATAGGTCAGCCGAAGATGCGCGCGAAAAGTCCGTGTTTCTCTTTGGAGGGTGCGTCAGTCTCTGGCGGGTCTTCGCCAAGCATCTCGTAGACAATCTTGACGTATTTGTCTGGTCCCGGCGCGCCGGTGATGCCGCCCTTCTCTCCCGCCTCGTTGGTGAGGATGATGGTGGGGACGCCGCGAATCTCGTATGACTGGGCGCGTTTCCTGCCGCGGCTGGTGGCGGTGGAGACTTCGCTCCACTTGACGCGGCCTTCAAGGCCAGGGTATTTGGCCAGAAGCTCACGGGTGGCGCGCACGGCCGCGGGGCAGTGCGGGCAGGTGGGGCTTGTGAAGACCTCGATTTTCAGTTCTGCCATGATGGTTAGCTGACGTAGGGCTGCAGTTGTCGCTGGAGGTGTTCCTTGGAGCCTGCGCCGACGATGCGCCCCGCTTCCTTGCCGCCCTTGTAGACGACGAGGGTGGGGATGCTCATGATGCCGAGGTTGCCCGCTGTTCCCCGGTTTTCGTCGACGTTGAGCTTGCCGAAGGCTATCTTTCCGGCGTAGTCGGCGGCGAGCTCGTCGATGGCCGGGGCTATCGTGCGGCAGGGGCCGCACCATTCGGCCCAGAAGTCGACGACGGCGATGGGGTGTTCGTTGACGAATTCGGTGAAGGTGGCATCGGTTATCGGTTGAGGGTGGGTCATCATTGGTTCCTTTTTTTTGTTCGTCAGGGCGGCTTGGAGCTGGCGGGCTCGTTGGGCCCTGAGGGTTTCGAGTTCCAAGTCGGTCATTGTTTGTGTTTTATACTGTTCTTTTTTTTTGAACAGTTATACTTCCGACGGACGGATATAAAAAGGCTTCGTTTCTGTTCACCAATAGGGCACAGTATTTAAGGAACCCCACCCAATACCCCCCATGGACCTCAAGGGGATGAAAAACCTCAAACCCATCCACGACCCAGAATGCACCGACATCCTCTGCTGCCTTCTGGGACTCACCAGCCTCGAATCCACCATACTCTGGAGACTCCAAGAACGCAGCGCCACCATCGAAGAACTCGCCAAAAAAACCAAACGAAACCGATCATCAGTCCAACGCGCCGTCGCAAGCCTCCTCGCCCGCGACCTCGCCACAAGAAAACCGCTCCCCACCACCCACGGCCGCAAATACCGCTACCACGCCGCCCCAAAAAACCGCATCAAAAAACGACTCCTCACCGAACTCGAAACCAACTACCACGAAATACGAAAAGCCATCAAAAAACAAATCTGATTACTCCTCTTTTTCGCCTCGTTGCCGAAGGAAATCCCCGTATTCCTCCCGTGAATCAAAGGCTATCGGCAAACCATCATAACCACAATCCTGACACGTGTAGATACCCATCACCGGACCATAGTTCTTCAGCCAATGCTTTGCATGCTTGAACGCAGACATGTCAGTGCTGCCGCAACGAGGACAGATGAGTATTTGTTCGTCGGATTCCTTTCGCAAATCAGAGATGGCATTCAATCCGAAAAACCACGTAAGCGGATAGACCAAACCAAAGCCGATAACGAGGGCCCCAGCAACACTATAGAATAGTCTGCCGCTATCATCGAGGATGACGAAAAAGATGAGGAAGGACACGAATAACGAGAACATGAAAACAGCATAGGATGCATTTGTTTGTTTGACTGCCAGCGGCTCGACACCCTCTTTTCCGGAATCCCCCTTCATCGTCTAGTAGGTCTTCTTGTCGCTGCGGTTCGCCCACTCTTCGAAGAGGGCGACGCATTCGTCGCGGAGGAGCCCGCCCCTGATGTCGACGTCGCGGCCGCCTATCTCGGCGAGCGTCTCGTTTGAGATGT
>CAYUFO010000257.1:0-2840 GCA_964443985.1 uncultured archaeon
CCATCACTCATCTGGCCCAACGACCCCGACGTCGAATAAACCCTTCGACGTCACCCCATTCCCATCCAAGTTTGACGAATAACCCTTCACAAAACTTAGCCAAAGCATTTGCTTGCAGACAAGTCTGCTCGTCGGGGCCCCTTTAGTGGTTTCGGGCTCGGTGCGAACTCATGCGAATAAGCGGAGTTCGCACAGCTCCCTATTTCTTTCCCAAACCAAAAAAACCCTCTATTTTTTCCCCAAAACCCCACTTCTTCTCTTCTTTTGGAATACACTCTCTGAGCCATCGGCCAAAACATTTACTCCAGACAAAGTCTGCTATCCCCCCTTATTTTCTCCCTTTCCGCAATGGGGGGGGAGAACTCCAAGGAATACGCGCAATTCCCCAACCCAGAACAAGACATAAAGAAATAATAAATGCTCTTTTCTTAATTAAAGAGCAATTTACACCTTTTCTCCTTCATATTTTCGACGCCGGGGCAGCAGCTCCAGTCGTGGATGTAGGGCAAAAATCCATAGAGCGTGAAGAAGGGAAACTTCCGACACAATTCTGGCTTAATCTCGTGAATCGAGCACATATCGTCCTTCACAAACACGCACCTGCCCTTCTCGTGCTTGAGACGAAAGCCCCCCCCGTATGCCTCGTAGAAGTCTTTGTGGCCTGCCGCCTCGATGCGCGCGATATCTTCGCGCGTCAAGTCGACGGTGCGGAACCGGCAACAATTCCCGCAGCACACGCACACGAACTCACTGGCGCGTTTTGCCAGCGAAATCCGCCGCCACATGACCGGCAGCGACCCCGCGACGATGAGGACGGCGATGAGCACCAACACGCCAAACACCGCAGTGAGGGCGTCCATGACAGCTCATAGGGACTCGCGCTAAAAGAAACAAACGACGCCTTTTTAGCCCGTCTACCTAATTGGGTCACATGACGTCCGCCAAATCCATGGTCCTCCTCGGAGCCCTCATCCTCGCCATCCTCCCCTCCGCAGCATCCGCCCAGAGCCTGCAAACACTCATCGACGCCTGCAATGCCGGCGACTCCCTTGAATTGGCGTGTGTCGGCGCCAATGCGAGCATCCCCGCACTCCCCGACAACCTGACTGTCGAGTGCCGGTGGAACGGCAGCAACTGCAGCGCGCTCGTCGAGCGCAATCTCTCTGATGTCATCGCCGCCTTCGAATCCAACCCCGTCGTCGAAAACATCACCTTCATCCAAAACGGGACGCAGACGACCACGGTCGTCGTCTACGCCGAACCCTACCAGCCATTCCACGAACACGTTGTCCTCTCAGACGCCCTCTTTTCCGCGCATCCCGAGATGTGGATATACCTCACCACCACCAACAACCTCCTCACACCCACATTCAATGTCTCCTCGCTGAATCCCGCCGAGCTCGGCGTCGCCGACCTCGAAGAAATCGCCACGCTACTCAACAACTCAGGCATCGACGCCGGCGCCGGCGTCGTCCCCGACCTCGCCATCCTCAAAGACGTCCAAAACTTCACGTGGAACCTGTCGCTGCCCTACAACGCAAGCAGAACGCTCGCCGGCGTCATGGCCTGCAACGGCAGCCTCGAAAACAATAGCTGCACCAACGCCACCCCCGCATTCGACGGCACGTGGTACGGCCTCGCCTCCTGTGGCACCTGCGGCTCGTGCGCCGACAACACCTACGCCCTCGACTGCCCCAACTCGGGCTGGATGACCGTCTACGGTGCCGACCCCATGCCCGTCTACACCCAAGAAGGCGCGCTTGCCTGCGGCGGCACGATCACCAACGACACCACCCTCACCGGCAACCTCGTCTGCAACGGCACCGCCCTCACCATCAACACAACCGGTGCCACCCTCGACTGCGCCGGCTACCACATCGAAGGCAACGGCACCGGCTACGGCGTCAACATCGTCAATGCATCAGGCGTCACCGTCACCAAATGCGCCCTCAACAACTTCTCTAGGGGCGTGTATGCCCTTAGATCAAACGACACCACCATTTCAGACAACACCGTCACCAACACCTTCACAGGCATTATCCTGGAGCGTTCGGCCAACGCCACCCTCACCGCAAACAGCCTTTACGAATACTCCACGGGCATCAACCTCTACCTGCTGTCAACGGATGCGACTGTCACCGACAACAACCTGACCGGGGCCTCCGGCATAGGCGCCAACATCGGCATCTCAATCGATGGTGCCTCCCGAAGCATCCTCCGTGAAAACCGCGTCAGCGGCCACTACGGCTACGGCATCATCGTCGGCGGCAGCGCACAAAACGTCCTTGTCGAAGACAACATCATCCAAGACAACAACTACTCGACAACCACCCTCGGCATCTTCGTCACCGCAGATACCAACAACATCACCGGTAACACCTTCACCAACAACGGCGTCGGCATCTCACTTTCTAACTATTGCCAACACAACTACGTCGCCAACAACACCGTCACCGGATCCACGGGCAACGGCATCAACCACTTCTCGGGCTCCGAGAACACCGTCACCAGAAACACTGTCGAAAGCAGCCAAGGCTACGGCATCTACGTATTCGAATACGTTGGGGGCAGCGACTACAGCTATGATTCCACCTTCACGGCCAACAGGCTCTGCGGCAACGCGGCCGGCGACATCGTCGTCAACGGCACCGGCGACAACAATTCCGGCCAGTCCAACACCTGCGATTCGACCGTCAACTGGGCCGACACCGGCTCGGCCGGCAACTGCACCTTCACCTGTGACGGACAGATGACCGGCTGCGGCCACGTCTACTCATCCGTCACCGTTTCCCGCAACCTGACGAGCAACGGCACCTGCGCCACCCTCATCGCCGACGACG
>CAYUFO010000258.1:0-2828 GCA_964443985.1 uncultured archaeon
GATGATGTGGCCGGGTTCGGGTTTGGTGTTGACGTCTTCGATGGCAAGGAGTTTTTTGGGCTTCTTCTCGTGGACGGTGTATTAATAGTCTTTTTTTCTCTATAGGTGATGTGATGGCGTTTGATGGGGTCGTTGAGCGGCTGCGGGAGTTTGATTTCGTGCATTCGGTGATTTTGTTCGGCAGCCGGGCTCGGGGTCAGGGGAAACGCGATAGCGACGTTGACGTGTGCGTCGTCGAGGTGCCGGGTGTGGCGGTGTCTTTGGGGGACAAGCTTCGGGTGGCGTCGGCGCTTTCCGGTGACGTGGATGTTTCTTTTTTCCGCGATCTTCCCGTGGGGGTGAGGCATCGAGTGTTTCAGGAGGGACAGACGCTTTACACCCTGGACGCTTCCTATCTTTATTCTTTGATCAAGGAGACCGACTTCGAGTATCCCCGCTATCGGGAAGCAGGCAGGCTCTATTCCCGGGCGAGGGCTGCGCGGATGAAGGAGAAGGCCGGCCATGGATAGGGAGCGGATACAGGAGAAACTCGGCCAATTGGAATCGTATGCCGACGACTTGAAGCAGGACCTACCCGGCAAGGATGAGTATGTCTCCGACCACGTCATTCGCAGGAGCTGCGAGCGGACCTTTCAGCTCGCCTGCGAGGCCCTCCTCGACGTCGCCAACCTCGTCATTGCGCAAAAAGGGTTCAGCCAGCCGAAAGACAACCGGGACTCGGTGGAGAAGCTTGTGGAACACGACGTCATTTCCCCCAAGCTCGGAGACCGCCTCAAGGACATGGTGGGTTTCAGAAACCTTCTCGTCCATCGATACGGGAACATCGACGACCGCCAGGCCCACGCATATCTTCGGGAAGAGTCCGGCGATTTCTACGAGTTCATGCCGCGGAGAGCCGGAAACTCCGACCTTGAGGTCGGAGAGGAGGCCGCGGCCAATCCGGCTCTCCGGCATGAAACCCCGCACTTCAGTGCGGGGTTATTCATTTCGGCCGTTGACTCGTTTATCGAATAATCCCTGCCGTAGTCATAGGCAGTCTTTGGAGTGCAATCACGCCATCTGTTCGGTGTCGGTTACTATCCTGCCTGCCACGGTGTCCGCTCCGCGTTCGCAGATGATGTGGCCGGGTTCGGGCATGGCGTTGAAGTCTTCGATGACGAGGGGGTGTTTGGTTTCGGTGGGTTGTTTGGCGTGTGTCGTGTCTCATGGTGTGAGTGCGTGGTGGAGGTCGTTTTTGGCTTGTTGGTAGGGTATGGGGTGGGTGGTGAGTTTTTGGAGGTCTCGTTCGTATTCGTTTTTGGGGGGGAGGGCGTCGAGGATGGCTTGGGTTGCTTTTTTGTTGCCTGTTTTTTCCTCGAGGAGGGCGTGGTCTATCGTGACTCCCTTCTTTATGAGAAACCAGGCGTCGTAGAGGTCTCGTCCCTTGTTTCTTGCGATGAGGGAGGCGAGTTTTTCGGCGAGGAGTTCTTGTTGTGCGAGGGCGAGCACGAGGAAGTGGGGGCCGGTTTCCGGGTATGGCGAGGCTATGAGTTCCCAGCGTGGGGTGAGGTGGATGCCTTCCCGTTTTCCGGCGTCGATGCGGAACTTGTTTTCTGCATGTTTTTTCCCGTCAAAGCGTGGTCCCCGGCATCTGATCTCGCAGGTGTAGGCGTCGGGGAACAATTCCTCCCTGGAAAAGCGTGTCTTAATGCCAACGTGCTTGAGTTCTTTGAGGGTTGTTTTCACTTGTTTTTGGAACGTGGTGGGGGGCGTGGTGAGCGTGAAGTCCAAGTCTTCGCTGAAACGGTCTAACCCATACAGGTATCTCAGGCAGGTCCCTCCCTTGAACACGGCGTCTTCATATCGCCGATAATAGGCGTGCAGGTACAGTTTGAGCAGGTAGTCTTTTTCCTGCTGGTAGAGGTGCAGTCCGCTTTTTATGGTCATCTTCCTGAGCTGGCCGATCGATATCATGGTGCAGCATCCCCTGTGAATCTGTGGTTGATGGCCACCTTCCAGCGGTGGTCGTATCTGGTCACGGGCGCGTCTTCGCCGGTGAGCTTCACATAGCCTTGGGAACGGTGTTTGACGAGGGTGTCTGGGATGGCGTATCCCAGTCTTTCGAGGAGGTGGCCTGCCCGCGAAACCAGCGACTTGTTTTTGAAGCGGATAAGGTAGTCGGCGAGTCGCCGTTCGCTGATGGCTTCCTTGGCGGCGGCCAGACAGGCCGCCACTTCGTCGAATCCACCGCATTTTTGCGGTTGATAGAGGGCGTCGACGAGTGTTTTCTCGGGTTCGGCGATGACGTAGTCCTCGCGTCTGCTGTACCCGTAGAACCGGCGTGGCTTGTAGGTGGTGACCGTCACGCGGTGCGCATTGAACGTGAGGTCTGCGTGCTGTTTGGTGGAGACCACCTGTACCTCGTTCACTTGCTGGTCGGTGAATCCGTGCAGGGAGAGGGCGGTCCAGAAGCTGATGTATGAGGGTTGGATGACGGAGGTTGCGATGCTGAGTGCGTGTTCTGCGAGCGAATCGGTTGGGGCATAGTGTCCCCGGGAGACGATCGTGAGTATGTTCTTCCGGGTTAATGCGTGCAGGGTGTTGTGGATGCGCGTTGGTGGCCACCCGCTCATCCGGCGGATGTCTGCGATCGTGGAGGTGGGGCTGTCTCTTTCGCTGAGGAGGTCGAGGAGGAGGCGCTCGTTTTTTGAAATCCCTGTATGTTTTGTATGCTCATATTCTTCTTTTTCCACAATATGAATATATCTCTTATATATTTAAAAGGAAACCTCCACCTCGGCGGTATCCGTGATGATGCGACGAAGACCTCAGTCTTCGTGCACACGACG
>CAYUFO010000259.1:0-2824 GCA_964443985.1 uncultured archaeon
TTATAGTAAATGTCTGCGGATCAGGATTCGCCCCCGCCTCCATCGCCGAGAAACTCAATCCTGTTACAACTGAATCTGATTCATCTTCCAGACGTATGTGTACGGGGGCAACGATCAGTTGTACGGCGATTGTCTGAGGGCTGTTGTCGGCATTTGAGCTTGATACCATGATGGTACCGTTGTAAGTGCCAGCGGTCAATCCCGAGGCCGACACGTATACATTAATGGTTTGATAGTTGTTGTCACCCGAGAGTGGGCTGCAACTGAGCCAGCCTGCGTCGTCAGAGATAGACCAATTGAGCGTGCCGCCGCCGGTATTGGAAACCGTGAAGGACTGACTGGTCGGATCAGGTCCACCGACAGTGCTTGAGAAAGAAAGCTGTGATTCGTCTAAATTGATATGGGGATCCCCGCTGCCACCGACCGGAGCGAATGCACCAATGTAGCGGTCATAACCCCCCGCATTAAGACCTGCTTCCGCGCATGTGGATGTAGACAAAATCGAATAGTCGGATTGATACTCGGGGTTTGACGCAATTGCATTGTCGTCCCAGAGAGTTCGTGCTTTCCATTCCGGAAGGGTAACATCATCGCTATTAACTCTAATCAGGTCTTGATTTCCATTTGAGTTCCAATAGCAATTGTGGTTAATCGTATCAAAGCTCAGCATCTCTAAACTATCTGGCATATAGAATGCATAGCTCGACGAGTTGGTGATGAGATTGTTGATGAATATAACATCATAACACTCACCGTACACATCATTATCACCATCCTTTACATGAAGACCGTGTACGCAGTTGTCAATTGTATTGTTCCACATTGCTGGACGCACGATGTCATCAGGTCGTGTAATCGTAGCAAAGGAGTTTAGATAGAACGCAGACCCACAATCGTAAATGAGGTTGTGGTGAGCCTGCACGTTCTTGCTTACTCCCCAGTAAATACCTGCGATACAACCTGATATTTCGTTGTTGTGAGCCACCCAATTCGTATCATATACTTTCGCTCGAATCCCATTACCAAACGGCTGGTCATATATTCTACAGTTCATTATCTCGCATCCTCTGACAGAATAAAGATGTATCCCAGACACATTTGTACCATCCTCATAAGAGGGAAGGTTTCCATAGTCAAAGTTGTGGAATAGCGTACACGCATCAATCGTTATTCCCTCATGCGGATCACCACCGTCACTATAGTAGAAGGATATGCCTCCGCCGTTGTCATTCGGCTGGGACCAATTGCTGCAAGCGACTACGCCGGTTATCCAAATGCTATCAACACCTTCGGTTCCATGAATACCGCTCGGATACCCCCACTTACAGATAAGGTCTTTAAACTTGTAGTGGTGCTTACCGTTGTCAATTGTAATCGGCGCATGCCCTTGGTTGCTACCGGCGCTCAAACTCAAATTGCCGAGTAAGACTGGTTTTGTCAGTATGCTTCCACCATAAACGACCGTAGAATCATATCCTTCAAATACAATTGGGGCTCCGATTTCGCCGCTATTCAGCGGATAGAGCGGGCCGTACTTGCCGTCGCGTGTGTGCAATGAGCCGCTGCCCCACTCCTCGGAATACACTGCCGGCACAATCAACACAACATCACCAGCCACTGCAGTCGAACAAGCATGCCTAATTGTCTCCCATGCTTCAGCCAAGGACGTACCTGTAGCATCATCATTGCCACTGCTTTTATCGACATAATATGTGGCAGCTTGAGATGACATGAAAGTCACTAAGAACAAGAAGAGTGTATTGACAGTCGTCTTAAGAACTGACACCTTCTGACTCCTTACTTCGCCCATTTAGAGTTGATCACCATTTACTTTATCGACTATAGATGCAAAAAGCACACCACATAGAAACTGAATCTGTGCCTTTTTTCTGTTATGTGTCAACGACATAGACCAGCCTAGCCACAACGTGATCCAAAAAATCTCGAGGCAGTGTTCAATCCTACGAATCTGAGCAGATTTTGAACACAAATCGCCGTAACAAAGCAGCGGCATTACCAGATCCTGGCCGGGCCTTTTTTTACGAGCGGCGTAGACTCGCCTAGAACTCCAGAGGTACTTTTGAGATAACCCATCGGAGCTTCCCCGATTCTGTTCGATCAATCTCGCCTACGAACTCAACATGAATACGCATTTCACCCCCGAGTCTCTTTGAGATTTCAGATACAAGACGGCTCGTGTCAACCTCGGTGTAATTCGGGCCTCTCACAATCTTAATCACCAGGTTTGTTCTGTCTTCTTGCACGATTTGAGATTCAACTATCGACGTAATTGGTTTGAATGGATGAGTCAATACGGATGACGAAACAAGACGGCCATCAGGTGCTGTGATGATGTCTTCCTCTTTAGTCGTGACAGCGTCCATAAGTGGGAAGGATCTTCCGCAAGAGCAAAGGTCATGCTTGAAAACCGTTATGTCACTCGTTTTGTACCTAATCAACGGCATGGCGAAATTATGGAGTCCTGTCGAGACGATACGCCCTAATTCTCCTGGTTCAACCTTTCTTCCGTTCACACCAATCAACTCCGTAATCCCAAAGTCACTATTGATGTGATGCCCCTTGTGTTGCTCGCATTCTGTTGCGAACATAGTACGTTCCGCCAAACCGTAGTAATCGAAGAGATCTGCTGCAAATGCCCTCTCGATAGCTTCACGCTGTTGAGGAAACAGGGTCTCCGATGACGAGAAAACTGCTTTGACGGGAATTGTCTCACCGCGAGACGCGAGGAATCTCGCTATGATGAAAAGAGTCGACGGGTATCCCTCAACGGCGTGTGGTTTGAACTTACGTAGCTTGCGAACAT
>CAYUFO010000260.1:0-2809 GCA_964443985.1 uncultured archaeon
CGAAGCCGTCGATGTTGGTCGCGTAGGCGTCGACGTTTTGGCGCAGCGAGTTCGAGTGCTCCATCAGGAGGCACAGCGCCTCGGGGTCGTAGGGAGGCTCGATCGCGCCGGCCGAGGTGAACGCCGCGGTGAGGTCCTCGCCGCCGGGCCGGCTCGCCGGGTCCTGGGTCTTGGCGCTGACGACGACCGCCTTGAGGATCGTCTGCAGGCGCGCCTCGGCCTCGTGCACGGCATCCGCTTCGCTCACCGGGCGGCCTCCACGTAGGCGACCAGCCCCTTGGGGCCGAAGGACAACGAGCGCACCTGGAAGCCCTCGTCCGCGAGCTTGGCCCTGGCGGCCTCGCGCAAGGCGTCCGTCGTCTTCGCCTCGACGACCATCTGCCGCGCGGCCTCCGGCGGTCCGCCAGGGGCCCGGTCGGGCGGGATGACGAAGACCTTCACGGTGCGCTGCATGGGCTCCTCGGAAGATGATGGAGGCTCGGCGCGCGGTCCTCGCCGGAGGAGGCACTCAACCGTCTTGGCACCGAACGGCAGGACCGCACGCCTCACCTCCGATGGGGCAAAGCAACGCGAGGCCGATGCGGGGACAGGCGATCAGCTCGCCGGCGCCGAGGGCGAAGTGCGGCCCGCCCCGTTGGCTCCGTTCACGCCGCCCGCGACGATCCGGAGGTCATGCACGGCCGCCTCGACCTTCGCGCCGATCAGGCTGTCGAGCGCACCGTCGGCGAGCCCGAGGATGCGCGCAAGCTCGGCGACACCCTTGGGCCCGAGGTGGCTCTTCACGTTGGCGACGGCGGCGGCCTTGATGCGCTGCCGCTCGGCCGCGCTGATCTTGCCGTCCGCGCTGTCCGCCTTGATCTCGTCCACCATCGTCTGCTGGAGGTCCTTCGTCGCGACGAGGACCGCGTCCTGGAAGCGGAGCAGCAGGCCGCGCAGGTGCTCGTTGGCGATGCGGACGCGGATCAGAGCCGCCACGCGGGCGGCCAGCCAGGTGAGCCCGGCCAGCAGCACGGGTGAGAGCACCTGCAGGGCGCCAAGGGCGAAGTCGGCGAAGTCCATCGGTTGCACCTCCACGAAGCTGGGTTCGTGAAGGGCAAAGGCGGGGGCGCCGGGACGGGGACAGGCCGACGCCTACGCGGGCTCAGGGCCGGATAGAAGTTACGGCAGATGGCCCTATGTGCAGGCCTTTCTATCCAGAAGCCGCCTCAGGCGCCCGGGCGCGGCGGCGCAGGCGTGCCGCCGTCCGGATGCGCACCGACCGGCCCGTGGCGAGGTTGACCGCATCCCAGCCGCCGTAGGGCGACTCGCGGTCGATGCGGACCGCCACCAGGTGCCCGCTCACCTTGGCGACGTAGGTGCCGCCGATCTCGACATCTGCCTTCTTCATCGTTCGATCTCCTCGTTCGGGGCGCGGGCTACATCGCGTCGATGAGTGCCTCGCCCAGGTGGTCGTCCTCGGTGCCGAGCGTCTCCTCGATGCGGCGGCGCGCTTCCTGTTCGTCGCCCTCGGGTCCGAGCCCGAAGCCGATGGCGATCTCCATCAGCCGGGCACGCACGTGAGCGATGTCGCCGACGCGGCCCCAGGTGGCCGTCTCGAAAACCTGGCTGGGGTGGTTGTCGACGCAGCCCGCGATGAGGTCGAGCAACGCGAGCACGTCGCGCTTGTTGGCGGCGTGCTTCGCATCCGGGGACTGCCGCCGCGTGCAGGCGCCGCAGGCGCAGGACTCGGTTCGGGTTCCGGTGCGCGGGCAGATGGCTGGCTGATTGTTGGTCGTCGCGTCCATGTGGGTCTCCTTCATGCCGCTCGCGTCGGTGACGGAAGCTGCCGCCGGATGGCGTGCAGCACGCGGGCCTGGACCTCCGGGCCGGCCCCCTCGATCGCGTCCCACGCCGCACGCTGGCGCGCGTCGAACGCGGGCCGGTCGATCCGGGCGGCGTAGAGGTCGTCGACGTTCGCGTTGATGCGGGCGAGCAGCTCCGCGGCCCTCCGTTCCGGGGCGCGCATCAGCGGCTCTTCACGATGGTGAGCTGGAACTCGTCGTCGCCGACGGTCAGGACCAGACCGCGGTTCATGGTCAGCACGCCGCAGTCGCGGAAGGTGGCGACGGCGATCCGGCGGGGCTCCTCGCTCTCGTCGGCGTACATCTCGATCGCCTCGGCGAGGAACCGCTCGAGATCCTCCTCGCTCATGCCCTCGTCCTCGTCGTCGAAGTCCTCGTCGTGCAGCTCGTCGTCGTGCTCCGTGGCGATCCGCTTCGTCGTGTTTGCGTCCATCTTGGCCTCCTTGCTGGCGGGCGCGGTCCATCCGCGACCCGAGGACATGAGGGCGTTGTCCCGGCCGCCAGGCAAGGCAAAGAACGAGTCATTTCGACATCTTGGACAACTCGCGAGGTTCCGCGGGCTTGCACGCCGGGCGCCCGATCGTCGTGCCGGAATCGCTCGCCGAACGCCACGCCGCGCGTTGTGTTCGGCGAGCATCGACTTCAGCCGATCACCCGCACGCCGATCTCGGTCGCACGCGAGGGCGCCGGCCCGCGCTCCTTCTGGCAGGCGAGCGCGATGGCCCAGAAGCGATCGGCGTGTCCCCGGCCCGTGCGCTCGGCGTCGAAGCTCACCTTGCCCGATGGCAGGACGCGGCGCTTGATCGAGTGGATCTGGCTGACCATCTCGCGCTGGCGGGGGAGCACGACGTCGCGACGCTGGAGCAGAATCTTGAAGTCGGTCGCCCAGCGCTCCTTGCTGTCGTTCGTGAACGCCTCGGCCACGACCTGCGGGTAGTCGCGGGCGAGGTTCTCGGCGAGGTTCATGC
>CAYUFO010000261.1:0-2798 GCA_964443985.1 uncultured archaeon
GAGTTGTCAACAACTTTTTTTACCTTGTTGCGGATTAAGTGAAGTTCATAAGAGTGTAGTAATATTCAAGGCGCTGCGCAAATGAGGGCGCGGATCGATAAGCACTTGTGTGCCTGTGTCTTATGGAAGACGATTTCGCCCTCGCGTGCACCCGTGGGATACCGTACCGGGGATTATTGTGATATTCTGGATTCGTTCGATTGTCGTTTTGAGCGGACAATATGGGTTCGAACGAGATTGATGGCTAAGATGGCGAAACCACTCCCCGCCTCACCATTCCGCGCCGAGGTGTCCTACAACGGTGGAGGACACCATCGACCAGAGTAGAACTGCCACCGACAGCCTGCCCTGCTCCCACGGGGTAGCTGGACCCGGCGACGGGGAGAACGGAATGCGTGAGGCAGAGACTGCCAGTCAGCCAACGATACTCACCGGAGAGACTCCGGGCTTGGGCAGAATCCAGATATTGCGGAATATCGATTCCGGCTCGTCCAGACTCATCGTATCGACTGATGTGAACCAATAGAGTGAGTTGTTCGCGTAGAACCGGCCCAGACCGGGCAAAACAGACAGAATGTTGCCGATTCGACCGGTGGCCGAACCTTTTGCAGTGGCAGCACCGTTCGTCACGAAGAGGACGCTGAAGCCTCGCAATCTGTTGTTGTCATCGACCTGCTCGTTCCGGTCGAGAATCCGCAGACCGGTGGCCGTGCCGTCCGGCGTGCTTGCGTAAGCATAGCGTTTCGATATCCGCTCACGTTTGCGATAGAATCGATAGCCTATCAACTTGTTGCGAATCTCAGTGCGCTGTTTGGTGGAGACAATCGGCTCGGTGCCCCGGTCAAGCTCCAGAAAGTAATTTGCCTTGCCCTTGCCCGCTACTTCCAGTCCGAAGAAGGCGTCGGGATAGACTGAGAAGCGCTTCTCCTCGTGCTCGTCATTGAGGCCGACCACGTAGTCACGCAAGTGCAGTCCCTGTTCCCAGAATATCAACCGGACCTGCCCTTCGGACTGCCTGCAGGCCAGCCCCAGAATCACCCTGAAGCGCGCCACTTCCAGGGCATGACGCATGAAAGCGTCTTGCACCTTGTTGGCCTGTACGATCCGCTGTATTTCTCTCGGCGTAACGCCTGCCGTTTCCGCCAGCAGCTTGCTGCTAGCCGAGCCGATGCTGTAGATCGCCCGGGGACCGTCATATCCCCGACCGATGGGCTGGTCAGCCGGAAATCGCCGGTCGAGATAGGACGTGTGATAAAGCGCCTGGAGGCGCTTGTACAGCGCCTTGCGACCGAATCCGTAGGATACCGGTCGCGCTTTGCCGTTCCTGCCGGGTCTGTATTCCGTCTCGGACTGCTCGTCCTTCTGAAGCAGGTGCCAGATAAGCTCGGTATCGAGAAACCGGTGCTCGAAGACCAGGTGCACTATCTCACGATCCCGTTCCTGGATGGTGAAGTTGGGAAAGGCCGACTTATCACGCTTGTATCGGGAAAGTCTCTTTTGGTGGGTGGGTTTAGTCATAGGAATACCTCTTCAGTGCCGCGCTATGCGGCTTCCTTGCCTTGCTCGCTCGCCCCCTGAGTCGGAGGCCGACAGGCATCGTCGAAGACGTGCCGACCGCCCCGCAAGCGCAAGTCCGCGAAGCGGACGCCGTCGCGAGTGGATGGCGGGTCGAGTCGCCCGACTAAGCCCGTTTTGGTCGCCGCCCCAACCGCTGAATACTTTCAGACAGGGGGCAAGACTCGTAGTTCCGCTATCAAGCGGAACGGAGTCGAGGCTGTCCGGGATCCTGACCTGCTTACTGCCAGCAGTCACGTAACGGAATACCGCTACATGGGAAAGTAGGTCAGGCGGACAGCAGAGAAAAACGGGCTTAGTCGGGCGGTAAGCCACGAGCATAATCTCCTGCCACACAGGCCGATAGGCCTGATGATAAGTAGATACCTTTCTAAAAGGAATCTACTTTCTGAATACGGCTTGTCAAGCCGAATTCAACCCCTGTGGCAGAGATTATGTGAGGCAGTGCAACCGTCCCGACGAAGGGGGCGAGCATCCCCGACGCCGAAGGCGGAAGGCTACGGCTCTCTCTTCCGCAGCTCAGATAAAGTGGGAGAGAGCCGTCAACAGCGCCGTCTTACGGCGCTATCTCTGGTCTTCAGGAGATTCTTCTTTTTCGGCAGTAGTAGCAGAGACTGCCGAAGTCAACCTTGCGCTTGCAGACCCGGCAACGTGGCTGTCTAGGGAACGTATGGGCCTTTCGTGGTTTCCGTGCTCTCAAGCGTCTACGTCTCTTTTGCATGGCTTATATCTCAGGTCATAGTGCGCCAGTCCGCACGCTACCGCGTCGAAGATATTCTGGAAATACCACTCTTTGGTCTTCCTGTCGGACTTCAGATAGTACTTCAGCACGGGATAGATCGTGGTTATCGTCCTTGCGGTCTCACGCTTGGTAGCGTTGCCGTTCCCGCAGATGAGCTTGCGGACCGTCCGCGGGGAATACTCGATAACCTCCGCCCCGTGCTTCTTTGCGGCGGCCTTGATCCGTATGATGGCGATCACCAGAGAACCGTTCTGAGTTATCTGGGAGAAAGCGTTCTTCTCGATGACGAGAATATCGGGTCGCTTTTCCGTTAGAAGCCTGGTCATCACCTCGGAGAGATAGAGGTACATATCCTCGAGCTTCGGCCCGCGTCGCAGCTCTCTGACTCCGTAGTCGATCAGCTCGTCGTTTTCCAGGTCGGCGAACCCCATCTCCCGAGTTCCCGGATCAATGGCGAGGATTCTAATCTTCTTCATGGGCG
>CAYUFO010000262.1:0-2790 GCA_964443985.1 uncultured archaeon
TTGTCTTGGCGAATGGCTCGATGAGCAGCAACACCAGCGGCGAAGGCGACATCCGTAAAAACATCGTCGAAGACGAAATCGTGGATTGTATGGTGGCGTTGCCACCGCAATTGTTTTTCAACACCGGTATTCCTGCCTGTCTCTGGTTTGTCGCCCGCGATAAGAAAAACCATAAGTTCCGGGACCGCAGCGGCGAAATACTCTTCATCGACGCCCGCAAGATGGGCGAAATGATTGACCGACGCCACCGGGTTTTAACCGATGAAGACATCGAAAAGATTTCCTCAACGTATCACAACTGGCGCAGCAAAGACGGAGACTACGAAGACGTGCCTGGATATTGTAAAAGCGCATCGCTTGACGACGTCCGAAAGCATGAACACATCCTCACTCCCGGCCGCTACGTCGGCTTCGCGGAAGTTGAAGAGGACCCTGAAGAATTCGAGGAAAAAATGAAACGCCTCACCGGCGAACTCAAAACACAATTCACAGAATCACGAAAACTCGAAGAAGAAATAAAGAAAAACCTAGGGGGGATCGGGTTTGAGTTCTGATAACACACTGATTATATTTGACACAAACGCTTTGTACGATGGAGAGCAAGTTAACTATTCAATTCAAGAGGTATGGGGTTCACTGAAACAAGTAATCGATTTTATTGACGAATACCAACTGAGAGAGAACGTACAGCTAGCTCTTCCACAGATGGTGATTAGTGAATTAGTAAGTTTAACAAATTCAGATTTCAAGTCCTGTTTATCTAAGATTAATACCAATTTTGAGAGAATACGTAGTATTGGAAACTGGGAATTGAAGACTAAACAAGGCGATTTCGATTTCCTAGAACATATGCACTCAAAGCTTCATGAACTTATTAATGCACATGAAATCCGGGTAATTGATTATCCTCCAAACGATAGATTTCCTTTAATAATCAAACGGGCAATAAGGAAAAAATCACCATTCAAAACATCGACGAATGTTTCTGATAAAGGATTCAAAGATGTAGTGATATGGGAATCAATCTTATCATATCAAGAAATTTTAGAGTATAGAAATTTTATCTTATTCACAAACAACAAAGAGGATTTCGATGG
Organism: uncultured archaeon; assembly: GCA_964443985.1. Classification (GTDB taxonomy): domain Archaea; phylum Altiarchaeota; class Altiarchaeia; order IMC4; family JBDREA01; genus JBDREA01. Next base: position 1,098 of record CAYUFO010000262.1, read on the forward strand.
GGTATGTAAGGCTGAATTCTATGAATGGTTTCATAGGGATATCTTCATCCTTGGATCAACAGATGAAGTCATAGACAAACTCAGGCAGATTCACTCGATTGCGGATGAAGTTCCTGAAAAACCACTTCCTCTGGAACGTCCAGACTCCGATGAATTTGATCAATATTATAAATGGACATCTCAGGAGTATTTTTCTGCATTATTGATGAGCGAACTTGGTAAAAAAAAGAAAATAAGAATTATAGAGAAAGATACACCAATTTCTTCTTTTCAAATAAAGGATAAATGCGAAAAAATTCAAAAAGAAGTTGGTGAGAATGGAATTGAGACAGGCATATACATCATTTTCTCAAGAGTTATTATTCAAACAGCAAAAGCAGAATATCCGGTAATTGCAAAAACATATATTGATGAAGTAATGGACCATCAATTCACTGAATTTGAACCAGAATTGCTAGAATGAAAACTATTTGGGACATCCAAGGGCCACCCACAAATTGGACGACTGAAACCTTTAGCGAAGTTATTTCAGTTAATCCTAGACGAGTAATACGAAAGGGCGAATTGGTAAAATTTATTTCAATGACTGACCTGAATGAAAATGAAAAGAAAATTTCAGGATTCGTTGACCGTCGTTTCTCAGGTGGCTCAAAGTTCAAGAATAAAGATACGCTAATGGCTAGGATTACTCCATGTCTTGAAAATGGAAAAACAGCTTATGTTGATATTTTGAATGAGAATGAAATTGCTTTTGGTTCAACAGAGTTTATTGTACTAGCCTCAAAACCAGGTAAAACTGTAGATAAATTTGTATATTATCTCGCCAGATCACCCAGGATTCGAAAAGAAGCAATAAAATCAATGGTTGGCACATCAGGACGACAACGAGTTCAATCTGATGTATTCGATCGAATAGAACTTAATCTCCCCCCTCTCCCCGAACAGAAAATGATTGCGGGTGTTTTGTCTTCTTTGGATGACAAGATCGACTGTAACCGCCGCATGAACCAAACCCTGGAGGAGTTGGCGCAGGCCTTGTTCAAGCACTGGTTTGTCGATTTTGAATTCCCAGACGAAAGCGGCAGTCCATACAAGAGCAGCGGCGGAGCCATGGAATACAACGAAACACTAGAAAAAAACATACCAAAAAAATGGACGGCTGAAGGTTTGGGTGATGTTTCAACCAACTTAGATTCAAAGAGAATTCCTTTATCGAGTCGAGAAAGAGAAAAGCGGAAAGGGCAATATCCTTACTACGGTGCAAATGGAGTTCTTGATTATGTTGATGACTATCTTTTCGACGGAGTGCATGTACTACTAGGAGAAGATGGCACAATTATTACTGATGATGGTTACCCGGTCCTACAATATGTTTGGGGAAAATTTTGGGTTAATAACCATGCACACATACTGAAAGGAGAAAAAGTATCTGATGAGTTTCTCTATCTCATGTTAAGAAAAACCAATATTTCCTCGATTGTTACTGGAGCAGTTCAACCAAAGATTAACCAGAAGAATCTTAACTCCCTCAGGTTCGCTATTCCTTTAAAAGATGTATTGGATAAATTCAATTCAGTTATTCAACCACAATTTACTATAATCCGAAATAATTCAGGAGAGACCAAAAATCTTATTTCAATCCGTGATTCTTTGTTGCCTAAACTGATGTCCGGCAAAATACGAGTACCAATCG
>CAYUFO010000263.1:0-2774 GCA_964443985.1 uncultured archaeon
GCGCCTTCGGTGAGGGCGTGGGCTATGTGGCCGATGAGGGCGTCGCGGCCCTGTTCGCCGATGATTTTGAGGGGGTGTGCGCCAAGCGATATGAAGAGGAATTTGGCGCGCAGCGGCACGATGCCGTCGCAGTAGTCCTTGACCTTGAGCATGCTCTGCAGGAGTCCTGCGACGCCGAAGATGCTGGTGTCAGTGTGGGGCTGTTCTTCGACGGTGAGCAGGCTCTCCTCCCCGTCTGGGGCGACGTCGCCGTGGTAGAGCTTGCCGCTGGTGCCGTCGATGGTGACGACTTCGCCGTCCTCTGCTGCGGGCATTTTATCGGCGATGACGGTGGGGATGCCGAGTTCCTTGCACAGGAGTATGGCGTGGCTACTGGCGTTGCCCTTGTAGAAGATGATGCCCTTGATGCCTTGGCTGATAATCTTGTAGACGATGTCGGGTCCCGACACGTCGGTGTAGACTATCTCGCCTCCCTTGAGGCCGAAGTCTGCAGGGCAGGCCTTGCCCTCGAGGAATATGCTGGTGAGGGGTCCCGCCCGGACGGCGCCGAATATGCCTTTGCCTGAGAGGATGGATTCTTTCTGGGCCATGGTGGATGCTCGCAAGAAGGGGAGGATGCGTGGCGGGGAGAGGGATTAAATCTCCTCGGACTCTTCCTTGATGAAGACCTCGACCTTTTTGAGGTCCTTTATCTCGTTGAGCTTTTCGCGGAGCTTCTTGCCGACCTTCTCGGTCTCGATGAGCAACCGCATCTCGACGGTCGAGGGGTTCTCGTCGAAGTTGTCGGTGGGCAGCTTGATCTGGATGTCGAGGAATTTCGCGCCGACGGTGTCGACGTCTCGGAGGGTGTTGCCGAAGCCCGTGTCGATGACGTGTCCGTGGAGGGTGACGTGCCAGATTGTTTTTATTTTGACCACCTCGAAGGGGGAGTGAATATAATAGTGGCGGCAGTTAATAAATGGATGGGTGGAGCCCTCATGCAGAGCATAGCAGGCGATGCGGCCGTCGAGTACAAGTACCTCCTCGACAAGGGGTATCCGAGGACGTCAGCGCTGCGCTTCGTCGGTGACCATCACCGGCTCGGCAAAAGGGAGAGGAACCGATTGGTACGTGGCGTGTTTTCCGCCCGAGAGGACGAGGAACATCGAGAGAGGATGACAGGTATCGAAGAAATCATGGGAAGCGACGTGTTCGTCGACGGCTTCAACGTCCTCGCCACGGCTGAAGCGGTTCTCTTTCGGCCCGACCTCGTGGTGGCGGCCTCCGACGGCTTTTTGCGCGACGTCCGCGGCGACTTCGGCCGCTACCGTTGGACGAGGCAGGCGCGGCAGACGGCAGAGAAGCTCCTCACATTCCTTTCGACCCATGAACCCGATTCGGTGTCCTTCCTCTTCGACCGCCAGGTATCAAGAAGCGGGGAGATAGCGGCGTGGATGCGAGGCGAGATGGAGGCGATGGGCCTAGCAGGCGAGGGCCGGACGGACCCCGCCGTCGACCGCACGCTCAAACAGGCAGGAGGAATCGTCGCGACAAGCGACTCGGCCGTCATCGAACGATGCGCGAAGGTCGTCGACCTGCCCTGCGCCCTCCAGCTTAAATACCGCGAAACGCATAACGTAACTCGTTCTCCAATGGGTGATGATTGATGGACATCGAAGAGAAGAAGCTATTCATTCCCGGGCCCGTGGAAGTATCCGATCGGGTCCGCAAGGCCATGGCGTGCCCCATGATGGGGCACCGTGAACCGCGCTACCGAGACCTGCAGAAGTCGGTCGTCGACCAGTTGAAGCAACTGTTTGCCACCGAGAACCGCGTTTTCATCGGCAGTTCGTCGTCGACTGGCCTCATGGAGGCGGCCGTCAGGAACTGCGTGGCAGACCGAAGCCTGCACGTCGTCAACGGCGCCTTTAGTAAGCGCTGGGTGCAGATAGCAGAGTCATGCGGCAAGGAACCAGCGGTCGTCGACGTCGAATGGGGCGCGGGCGCCACGAAGGAACTGCTCGCCGAGCATCTCGCCGACGAATCCTTTGACGCCGTCTTCGTCACCCACAACGAGACAAGCACGGCGGCGATGACCCCGCTTGACGGATTCGCCGACGTCGTCCACGATGCGGGCGCGCTCTTCTGCGTCGACGCGGTTTCGTCGGCCGGCGGCGTGCCCATTCCCGTCGACGAGCTCGGCATCGACGTGCTGGTCACCGGCACCCAGAAGGCGTTCGCGGTGCCGCCGGGGCTGTCCATCGGCGTCGTCTCCCAGGCTGCCTTCGACCGGTCGGCCGAGATGACCGAAAAGGGCTCCTACTTCGATTATCACGTCATGGAGAAGTACGCCGTCAAGGACCAGACGTATTCGACGCCCTCGATTCCCCACCTCAACGCCATGGACGTGCAACTCGACTATATCCTCAACGAGGAGGGCGCCGACAACCGCTACAAGCGCCACGAGGAGCTCGCCGCCGCCACCCGCGAATGGGGGGGCAGGCATTTCGAGCTCTTCACGCAGGACGGCTTTCACAGCAACACGGTGTCCTGCTTCAAGAACACCGTCGGCGCCGACCTCGCCGACCTTTCCGCCAAGCTCGCAGAGAGGGGCTACGTCTTCAGCAACGGCTACGGCAAGCTCAAAGGCGACGCCTTTCGCGTCGCCCACATGGGCGAACGGCAGATGGAAGACCTCAAATCGTATCTCGAGCTCATCGAAGACCTCCTCGACCTGTGAGGATGAATAACCCCGCACTGAAGTGCGGGGTTTCATGCCGGAGAGCCGGATTGGC
>CAYUFO010000264.1:0-2773 GCA_964443985.1 uncultured archaeon
ATCTGGGCCGGATTGATTAGCTAATGTTTTATGGGACACAGTTGTGAAGACCAAGTATATGGTAAGAAGTGAGCCAGGCATGATGGCGAGGAAATAGAATATGATGCCCAAGGTTATGATGCTTTGAGTTACGAGCATTATACCTTCAGATTCTTTCAATACGGGCAGGGGTTTCACTAGGACGAGGACTATCACGCCGAGGATAAGGCCAGCGACGAGTTTTTTTGTGAAAGCATGCGGTTGACGTTCTCTTGACTTATCCAGTCCCTTCGTACAGGCAACGTCATAGACACGGAAAAAAGGGGAAAATAGAAAGAGAACCGAGAGCATATGCCATACGAGAGAAGAGTAAATGAACGATAAAATCCAGGTTCTTTCTAAAAACACGTGCAGATAGAGAAAGATGAGCACGGCCAGGAATGAAATAAGCCAGGGCACAGGACATTCAAAAAACCACCGCTTATCTTTTTCCCCCCTATTGTACCAAACAATCGTTGTTTTCAAAAAAAGCACAAATAAGATGAAAGCGGAAAAAAGGAGGACAACAGGCATAGGAACAAAAGGCCGCAAAAACAACCCCAACAACACCCAAATATACAACGACCAAAACCAAAAGAAAAAATAACTATCATCACCCCACAAACGACCACTATCAGCCATTCAAACCACAAAACAGAATATTATCGCTTTTCATCATCGAGTGGCTGTTGGTTTTGATTTTGATTGCCTGAATTCCGATTTCTTGAATCGCTGCTTCCTTTATCGTCATCCGAGGTTGATTGGATTAGTTCTTCAATGACAAATTCCACTCCTTCTCCCCCAACCTCCTCGATGACTTGATTTAGGTTTTCAGGCGTAATTGTTATAGTTGAGGTTACGACTCCTTTTTCATTAACGACGTTTACAATGACGCTTTTTGCATTGTATTTCGACATTAAAGGAGAAATCGCTTTGACCGAGATGGATGCCCCGATTACACCAAGTCCAACATCAACTACGGCTTGATCTCCCGTTGGTAATCCTTGTCGTCCTTCATCAACGTTTGTTTCAGTGGTGAACGCTAGATTTGCAGATGTGCCCGTAACTGCAGCAGTACCCCAAGCACCTGCCCCTAACGCAGCTGCAGCACCTCCCATCCCTACACCAACCATTGCAGCCCCAACACCATATGCTCCATATTTAGCATATCCCCCCCAAGTTCTTTGGTCAGCTGGAGTTGATAGCCCATAATAAGCCATACCTCCCACAGCACCAATAAGTGCTGGCGCAGCAAGGGCAGCAAACGCTAAATGTCCTGTCGGATCATTGTATTTGATGGGGTTGTTTCGTACGTATGTGTATCTGTTTAGTGTCTGTGGGTCATACCAGTCCTGCACAATGCTGTCCGGCTGCGTGAACCTCTTCAACTGTGGGTTGTAGTATCGTGCTTTGTAGTACATCAAGCCGGTTTCTTGGTCGCTTTCCTGCCCCGTGTACGTAAAGCGACTATCCCCTCCTGAGAGGACGCCACCAAACGGATAATACGTCGTTCGTTCTTCTAATTCGCCGTTTGCATTCAACACCAGATGCGTTCCACCCAAGTGGTCGTTCAAGTAGTAATGCATTGAATTGTCGGAATCCTTCCTCGCCAACAACTCACCATTGCCGCGAATGTAAGTCGTGTAATTGGTTTCCCCGTTTGCAATCTTCACCTCCAAGGAGTTCCCAATCGAATACGCGTTCGTAAACTGGCTTGATTCATTGATCGAGATTGTCACTTTCTGGATGCAGGATTTTCTTCTCAATGTTGACTGCAATAGGGTAGGAAACAATGGTTCCAGTAATTAATCCAAGGAAAATACTTAATCCTCCAGAAAATCCTTGGCTTAGGAAAAAGAAGAAAAAGAGCACAGATAGTCCAATCATTACCTTTTGGACTTTTTTATAAACAAGTTTTTTCCTTTTAACAAATTCTTCATCACTATTTCCAGTCACGTTCATTCCTCATCTTTTTCTTCAACCGGATCATCTTGGTTTTCAGACTCTTTATGAACCTCTTGCACGACAATCTCTACAGGGATATTCAGTGCCTCAATGTCGGTTGGATTCAGTATTCCTGCTTCGATGGCTTCTTTTATAGCGACATGCAAATCATGTTTTGATGGAGGTTCATTGCCTTCCAAATCTGCAAATTGACTATCAATCCAGTGAGTAATTGTTTCATAGGTGGTAGCCGTTGTAGCCATTTTTGCAAATATATGTCCCATTTGTTGTTTGAGTGTAAGTGATGACGAGGCTGAAAATAACTCAGAGCCCCAAAATGCTCCGGCCCCTTCGAGTAAAAGAGAGCCAGACACTGCATGAGCAGCGGCCTGCCTACCATCTAATTTATTCCATTCAGTCGGTTCAAAATTCGTATCGCCACTCATCGCCCGGGAGAATTCATTCGACAGACCGTCTAAACCCACATCGGCCTTATAATAGTAATGCACCAATCCCCCAACGAAACCGATTGCTGCAAGAGGGAGATTTCCTTCCTCATCCACATATTTTATAGGGTTGTTGTAGACGTAGCTGTATCTGTTCAAACTTTGCGGATTATAATAATCAGGAATTATGCTGTCCGGCTGCGTAAACCGTCTCAATTCAGGATTGTAGTATCGTGCTTTGTAGTACATGAGGCCCGTTTCCTTGTCTGATTCTTGGCCCGTGTACGTGTACCGTGAATCCCCTCCAGATAGTACTCCTCCAAATGGATAATAGGTCGTTCGCTCCTCTAACTCCCCATTGGCGT
>CAYUFO010000265.1:0-2757 GCA_964443985.1 uncultured archaeon
GCGCGCCCGCACCGGCGGCCCCGTCAAGTTCGCGAAGCTCAACAAGGGGCTCACCACCGAGATAGACCGCTACGACCGCGACATCAGGGGCGGCGCCATCCAGCCCGAGCGCAAGGCCCAACTCTACCGGCTGCGCAAATGGCAGCGGCGGAGCCGGATGAGCGACTCCGTGCAACGGAACCTCAGCATCGCGCTCCCCGAGCTCGATCGCATGTGCGCCTACCTCAACATCCCCAACAACATCAAGGAGGAGTGCGCGATGTGGTACCGGAAGGCCGTCAACAAGGGACTTGTCCGCGGCCGCTCCATCGAATCCGTCGTCGCCGCCATCATCTACCTCATCAGCCGCAAGCACCAGCTGCCCAAGACCCTCGAAGAGCTCGAGGAGGCCAGCGGCGTCAAGAAGAAGGACATCGGCCGGAGCTACCGCTTCGCTTGCCGCAGGCTGGGCCTTCGGATGCCCGTCGCCACGCCCATGGACTACGTCCCCCGCTTCGCAAGCGAGCTCGAGCTCTCAGGCGAGACCGAGGCCCTCGCCATCGACATCCTCGAGCGCGCAAGAAAGAAGGGCGTGACGTCCGGCCGCGGCCCCACCGGCGTCGCCGCCGCAGCCATCTACCTCGCCGCCAAGCTCACCAACGACCGCCAGACCCAGAAGGGCATCGCGGGCCGGCTCGCCGGCGTCACGGAAGTCACCATCCGAAACCGCTACGAAGAGATCGCCCGCGAGCTCGACATCGAGATATAGCGGACTGCGGGAAGACACGGTGGACGACGCACCCCTCGACCTCCTTCGGCTCGCCCCCCTCTTCCCCGCGGCCACGGCGCCCCTGCACGTCGGCACCGCCGAGCTCGGCCGCCGCCTCGCCGTCAGCCAGCAGTCGGCGTCCCGGTTCCTCCTCGACCTGGAAGAACAGGGTTATATCACCAAACGGCGGAAAGGTCGCGGCCAGGAGGTCCGCCTCACCCTCAAGGGCCGAAGGAAGCTCAAAGCATATGCTTCCGTGCTCGAGCGGCTTTTTCTGAGAAGGCCCTCGCAGAAGCTGGAGGGCACCGTCGTCGCAGGCCTCGGCGAGGGTGCCTACTACGTCGGCGAATACCGCTCGCGCCTTGCGGACCGGCTCGGCTACGCGCCCTTCCCGGGTACCCTCAACGTCCGCCTCGCCGAGGAGCCATCGGCAGTCCCCGTCGAAGACGCCCTCGTCATCCCATCGTTCGAGCGCCACCACCGCACCTTCGGGGAACTCAGGATTCTCTCCGTCACCCTCTCAAAAGGCCGACAATCCGTCGAATGCCACTTACTCCTCCCCGAGCGCACCCACCACCCCGAAAACGAGCTCGAGTTCATCCACGAAGAAAGCCTCCGGGAAAAACTCGACCTCCGAGAAGGCCACACCGTCACAGTCAGCTTCTAAGTGGTGCTACTTCTTCTTGCGTGCTCTGATGCCTGCGACTTGTTGGGGCAGCCCCCAGAGTTTGATGAAGCCTTCGGCGGCGGCGTGGTCGAAGGTGTCTGATTCGTCGTAGGTGGTGAGGCCGTAGTCGTAGAGACTGTCTTCTGACGTTCGGCCGACGACGGTGGCGGTTCCCTTGTAGAGCTTGAGGCGGACCCACCCGTTGACGTATCTTTGACTGGAGTCGATGTAGGCGTTGAGGTCGTCCATGAGGGGCTCATACCATTGGCCAAAGTAGACGAGCTCAGCCCATTTCGCGTCGACACCCTGCTTGTGGAGGAACTGGTCGCGCGTCAGGGTGAGGCGTTCGAGCTCCTTGTGTGCGCACAAGATGACGGTGGCTGCGGGGCATTCGTAGGTCTCGCGACTCTTGATGCCGACGAGGCGGTCCTCTATCATGTCGATGCGGCCGACGCCGTGTGTGGCGGCGAGGGCGTTGAGTTCCGTAATGAGTGCTACTTCATCCTTCTTTTTGCCATTCAGCGAGACGGGGACGCCCTGTTCGAACTCGAGCTCGACGTATTCTGGCGTGTCGGGAGCCTTCTCCGGCGAGCTCGTCAGCCAGAACGGCTCTTCAAGGGGTTCGGCGGCGGGGTCCTCGAGGGGACCGGCCTCGGCGCTCTTGCCCCAGAGGTTGACATCGTAGCTGTAGGGGTCCTCGACGGTGACGGGGACCGAGATGCCGTGTTCTTTGGCGTAGGCTATCTCGTCTTCGCGACTCATCGGCCACTCGCGGATGGGGGCGAGGATCTTGAGGTCGGAATCGAGAGCGCGGATGCTCGCTTCAAAGCGCACCTGGTCGTTGCCCTTGCCCGTCGAGCCGTGGGCGACGGCGTCGGCGCCTTCCTTTCTGGCGACGTCGACGAGATGCTTGGCGATGAGCGGGCGGCCGATGGCCGTCGAAAGAGGGTATCTGCCCTCATAAAGGCCGTTGGCGCAGATGGCGAGATTGACGTAGCCGGCGACGAACTCGGCGCGGGCGTCGATGCTGTAGGTCGCCACGGCGCCGAGCTTCTTCGCCTTCTTCTCGATGGCAGCGAGGTCTTCACCCTCTTGTCCGAGCTCCATCGTCAATGTGACGACGTCGGCGTCGCTTTTGTCCTGGAGCCACTTGATGATGACGGACGTGTCAAGTCCCCCCGAATAGGCGAGTACGACCTTCATTTTCTCGTGTGCAATGTATTGAAGTTTAGCGTATAAATGTGTGCTATCCAATTCGAACGCAAACCATTTATAATGCTTTGCCGACAATAGGTTAGCAACACTCCCCCAGACACACCATGGCTTCCCGTCTCCTCTCGAT
>CAYUFO010000266.1:0-2750 GCA_964443985.1 uncultured archaeon
ATATACCCATTTGTGAGATAGAAAACGAACTAGACTTCGAAGATCGAGTCAACCGAAATGATAAAACTGGTCCGCACCACGACATTTATTCATTTGACTTTAGTCGAGGTGGTTCCATGAATCTGCATGAAAAGTGGCTGGATAGTAGGGAAACTGAGGAATCGCATTGCCTGCATCGTTTTCATTTGTTCCATCGGCTTGATTCAGGGCCTACAAAGGATCCAAATCAAAGCCTCAAACTCATCATGGAATGGATAGGACTGGCAGAGCAGCTGCCGGCTCATGCATTCGACGTATTTGACACTTCTTTGCGCCTCGTGAATTGGAGCCTTGTTCTCTCCAAGATTGACCACAAGTGTTTGGATGATAGTGTCTTTGAGGTTATACTCTCATCCATCAAGATACAGGCGACTCACGTTCGCTATGGAATTGAATACGAAACACCTGGGAATCATGTTTTATATAATCTCTTCTCACTATGGTGCATCAAACACATGCTTCCTCTCATCTTCCGTGAAGACGAGTTAGCGGTAGACCCTGCAGCCGAGATAGAAAAGGAAATACTAACTCAATTCGGAGATGACGGTTTCCATGTTGAGCATAGCCTTCATTACCACGTGCAGAGTTTGCTCGTTGCCTCTATCTGGCTAAAAAGCACTCTGACTATGGGGAGACACATAGACCGACGAATCGGAAAGATACTCAAATCTGCTCACGATTGGGTTCGAATGCTCCATCACTCTGACTATAGCCTTCCTGTTCTTGGCGACAAGGCGCATAGCCTTCTCTTTGCGAATAGTGTAGAGGATGTCACGGCGCTTAGTCAAATCTGGAATTCGATTGATTATCGATTTTCAGCACAGTTCAGAACTTCGGTTGAGAAATCCATGAACTACGTCGTTCTTAAGTCTGGCCGGCTAAAACTGATCGTTGATGTAGGGAACATTGGATTCGAACGGAATCCTGGACACGGTCATTCAGACTTGCTGAGTTTCATCTTCTATTCTGAGGACATATCTGTTTTTGTTGATGCTGGCACGAAATCCTATTCTGAGTGTAAAATGGAGACGAGTTACAAGAGAGCACGCGTCCACAACACGATATCAGTCGATGGGGAAGACCAAGCCAAGCTATGGGGATACTTCAGATGGGGATTTCTTCCATCCGACCTGCAGAATAGAACGAGCTTCGAAGGAGAGAACACCACCCTTGAGGCATCATATCATGGGTTTAGACACATTGGAGGATTGACGCACACGAGGCGTTTCATTCTCAATGAACATCACTTGATAATTACAGATTTATTGACTGGGCTTGGGAGGCGCGACGTATCCCTTTCGCTGCTGGTCGGATCCGGGTTGAGCGTCTGGCGCAATGAGAACATTGTTGAAATAGAGGGTCAGGGTTGTAGGGTGTTTGTCACGGCAGAAGCGCGAGCAGACTTAGATGTGGAACCCATGGACATCTTCTGGGATTACAATTCTCCGGTCAAAGGCACTCTCCTTCGATATTCCTTTGAACAAACTGAGCTCCCCTTTCGCCACATGTTTAGAATCGACGTTGTTAAATGAAGCGCCTATAGCCCAATCGGTGCATACAAAACCTGATGAGTAGCTACAATCCTCACGACATCTGCTTTCTTACTTGGCATATTCAGAGTCGATCACGTAATCTCGCGGCGTGTCTAAACGCTGAATTGCTTGAATTCGAGGTAAAAGGTCCGACGCTGTGGCGACATAGTATAAGCAGCATCTGGACCGTCTACAAGCTAATCAGGAAAACTCCCGCCGTCGTTTTTCTGCAGTACTCATTTCTCCTTCTCACGATAGTTGCCCTGTACAAGATCGGTTCCCGCCACCGAATAATTGTCGTCGCTGATTGCCACACAAAGGCATTAAGACGCAGAATAAAAGGACTGCTATCGAATCTATTTCTTAGAATTAAGAGATGGAGTTTCACTCATGTCGATGCTTTGGTGATCTCTAATAAAGGGCTGTGCGATGAAGCCTCCTCACTCAACAGCGCCGTCAGCATCATTCCTGACCCAATACCGCTCTTTGATGCAACGAAAGATGCACACAATCGAGGCAAGTACTGCGTTTTCATTTGTAGCTTCGCAGCAGACGAACCCTTGGAGGAGCTACTACAGGCTGCAGAACTCCTGCAAAATGAGATCAAGATCTACTGGACGGGACGTACTCCCAAAAGCCTGAATCCCGCGTTCAAAAACTCGAAGAATATAGTGTTCACTTCGTACCTAACTGATAGCGATTATATGGAGCTGGTTGCAAATGCAGCATGTTGCGTAATTCTAACGACCGAGGAAAACTGCCTAGTTAGTGGAGGATACGAGTGTCTCGGCACAGGGACACCAATGGTCCTTTCCGATACCGATGCTCTTCGCGAGTTCTTCTCATCCGCGGCAGTTTATACGAGCCACGATCCGCAGTCAATAGCTATATCGATCAGAAAAGCCATTGATCTTCGAAATCAACTAAAGATGGAAGCGAAGCGAATCAGGCAGCTGAAGAGGAGTGAATTCGGGCTGCTACTTCATGAGCTTATGAAGCAAATACAAAACGCTCAGATGCGCCAATTATAGTGCGTCGGCATAGCGGTTAGGAAGAACACTTATCGCAAGGACGTCAGAAGCCACAAGTTATCTTCCCACAGCAGAGACTGTTAATCAACATACTATGGCCCGGTGGCCCGCCTGCTATGATGAAAGTCAATCAGATTTTGGCAAAGAC
>CAYUFO010000267.1:0-2749 GCA_964443985.1 uncultured archaeon
GCCGTCGCACATTTCGGAGGCGATCCAGTACCGCAGCCTCGACCGGAATCTGTGGATGTGAGAGGGGGTACGGGCTCCCGCTTATTCTATGCAGGTGAAAGGGATTTGTGCTTGATCGGTTTATGAGGTCGCTTTTTCAGGCACTGTGAAGCTTGATGTGCTAACGCATGGACTGGAGTCGACGGCAGATAATCGCCGGAATAAGATTGATCGAGCGGAAGCAAATGAAACCCCGCTGAAAAGCGAGAAAGGAGTTGATTCTTCTCAAATGCAGCTCACAGGCAAGAAGGGGAAGTTAAGATCGAATGTCGCGAATTGAGTCTGTGACGCAGCCGCGAAAGGACACAGAAATAAAGCTTGTGCGTAACTGCCTAACCACGTATAGTTGATGCATGAAACAATTCGAGAAAATCCAAGAAACTCAAAACAACGAAACTAAGCAGCGGAGCAAGAGAGCCAATGACCTTGCGGGCAAAGAGTGGCTCCAGAACTCAATTAGTATATGGTCCGGGATCAAGAAGACGCCAGAGGAGATTAAACTGGCGCATCCGGCCATGTTCCCGGTCAATCTGGTTCTCAGAATTCTGAAGAGTTTCACAAGGTCAGACGAGCACATAGTGCTCGATCCGTTCTTGGGCAGCGGCACGACGCTCTTGGCAGCTAAGAGTTTGGGCAAATGTGGCATTGGTTTTGATGTTTCGACTGAGTATGTGACGCTCGCACGGACTCGACTAAATAGCCAATCGGAGCTTTTTGACACGAATGAAGTTGAGAGCCGCGTGATACTTGACGACGCTCGGAATATAGGTAAGCATATCAAGAAAGAGACTGTCGATATCTGCGTAACATCTCCGCCCTATTGGGACATCCTGAAGCAAAAACGCTCTGCGGACATGAAAGCGACCAGAGATTATGCTCCCTCCGAAGGAAACATCGGAGAGATTTCGAGTTACACACTCTTTCTGAGAGAGTTGTCGTTGATTTTTGAGGGCGTTTACATTGCATTGAAGCAAGGTGGCTACTGTATTGTTAATGTGATGGATATTCGCAAGCGATCGAACTTCTATCCACTTCATTCAGATTTCGCAGACCAAATGCAATCGGTTGGGTTCATTTTTGACGACCTGATTATTTGGGACAGGCGCCACGAGTACAACAATTTTCGACCGCTCGGATATCCGGCTGTATTCAGAATCAATAGGGCGCACGAGTATTTGTTGATATTCAGAAAGAAATGAAGCGATTTGCATCGGAAAACTACTTGGATCCCGATGTGGCATATTTGCTCGGGATGATAGTAGCAAGGGGTAAGCTAATTGACTCTTCCTCCGGTCGGCGGGTGGTCATAGGTTTTCCTGCCCGAAATCTGTATGCAGAGGGACTCAGCGAGTCATACAATCAACAGGAGCAGATCGAACAGAGCCTGCACAAGATCAAGCAGCGACTCGAAGGCCTCGTTGAGGCACGCACTATCGTGGACACGAAGGGCAATCAGGTTGAATTGCGCTTTCAATTCAACGCTCGGAATATGAGCTGGCGAAATATTGTCTATATTCTTAGCCCACATAGCTCATACTTTGACTTCACAATTCCAGCGAGCATTTGGCAGGCACCGAGGGAGTCGAAAATCGAGTTTCTCCGCGGTATCGCCGACTGCGCCGGATTCATTCGACAGAGTAACAACTATATGGGTGGCAAGAGACGTGTGTATATTGAGATAAATAACAAGAACTGGCTTCTGCCTGCGCAGATCTGTCGATTGCTTCAGGTTGATCTTGACGTTCCAGTGCACTGTATTCAGTGGGGGCATCCGAATACACGGGCTCCGCGAAAGCTCACTCAAGGCACCAGTTGGGCAAAGGAGCATCAGATCAAGATATTCTCTGAGGTTTATCTCCGAATTGGCTTCTATGTTCAATACAAACAGAAACTGCTCGCGGAATTCGCCGAAGAAGATCGGCTTAAAACTGGCAATCTGCGCAAGTGTGCAGTGAATCATAAGATCCAGCGTGGGAGAAAGAAGCCGAAGCACCCTGAGGAGAGCAACAAGTTGATACCCTCAGAGCTTCGCGGAAAACACATCGACAACTACCGCCAAATATGCAAGCTGTTAGGCTGTTCCCAGAGAGTGAAAGGCAACCAAGTCGAAATGTGTACGGATGATGTTGATGAGTAAAGCTATTCGCGAATCTGAAATGTATCCTGAGGTCTGTTGTTGGCTGTTGGAGTTTCTAGAGCATCGCCATCCCAAGGCCGAGATACAAGTATTTGATACGTCAGCGCGTATCTTGTCTCGGGTCCTCTATGACTTGAATTTGCACAAACTGTTTTCCGACCACGAGAATTACGAAATCAAAGTTGATGTAACTGGTGTGATTCTCAGTCAAGATGCCCCAGCCAGCTTGGCATTTGTTGAATGCAAAGTGACCACTGTTTCATTGAAAGATGTGTCCCAACTCCTCGGGTATAGTCTTGTTGCTAATCCGCTATATTCATTTCTTTTATCGACCAAGGGCGTATCAAGATCTGTCTTCAATATCATTGAGTCTTCTAACAACTTGTCTGTCTTAACTTACGGCAGCAATCGCTGCATTCGCTATTATCGCTGGGTTATCGAAACTGCGGCTCCGGACATGACTTCGGTATTGCCCACTGGGATGCACCAATAGTCTTTTGCGCCCGCTTCAAGTTGCAAATGCAGGACCACTACTCCAAAAACCTCTCTGCCGATCGGCTGAGGCGGGTCTAC
>CAYUFO010000268.1:0-2745 GCA_964443985.1 uncultured archaeon
CTTAACTTTATTTTCTTCATAGAGTGAATTGAGAAACCTAAACCTGTAAATATCTATTGGATTGTCTGTGCTTGGTGCCTTGGGCTTGTCAGGATCCATATGAATTCTTAAGTGTTTGAGTATTTCTGACCTTGCAAGATCTTTAGTGTACTCCTTCCTCTTTCGATTCTTCTGCTTCCATGTGGGCACATATGAATTCATGGTTCTGTGGTTATACCAATGATATTTCTTAGAAGCATACCTATAGTACCCTGACAAGTCCTGTAGCCAGATTTTGCTGTATACATTAAGATCGTATATATAGGCAATGTGCTCTTCTAGTAAGTCATACGACCCAAAGAACATCTGACCTCTATCAGTGATAGGCATAAATATTTGTGTAAGTATCTTCTGAAATAAGAAGGCGAGGCTACTCTTCAACTCCAAATTGTTCCTATATGTCCTGGCATAGTCATGCAGCTGGCATAATCTCTCAAACAAATCCTTGGAGAGCTTAAATTTGCGCTCTTCAAGCTCAAGCCTTAGCTTCATTAACTCCTGCTCAATGCTTTCAGCTTCCATAGTAACCCACAGTACTTACACTTATGGGGATTAATCAGGTTTAAATATTTTTTGAATAATTTGTAACTTATTAATGGTAAAAGCAGCCACGGGCCAAAGTAAACAATCGTCCGTTTTTTTATCTAAATATTTGTTTATAAATAAAGCAATCATTCTTTGGGGGGTAGTTTTTTTATGGTCTTACCACATCAAATATACTCTTAGCAAAATTGAACAGATGAAAGTGATAGTTCCTGTAATTATCAATCTTTGAAGATATTTAATAAACTGTGATTCAGTTTTAGTTTGAAGGGTAAGCTTGATATTTCCCAATAGTGCAATGAGCCAGCCAATAGCATTGATGCTCAAAGCTAATTTGGCAAATGACACCAACTGTACTGTGTTGGCAGTCGGGTTGGTCTCTACAAAATTCACTATTTCTGATGTAAAAACTTGATGAACATCGGGTATTCCAAGGACACTTGAAATTACTGTTATTATTATTATCATCTGAGATTTATTGAGGTTCATAAAAAAAAGGATATAATGAAGGTATTAATGTGTTTTGAACCAGAATAGTGTTCTGTTAAGCTAAGATGAGCTCCAACGCAAGTAGTATCCTGACTTTCTCCGCTTTTTTTTGTCCTTACTGCCTTTAGGTCTGCCCAATTTCACTCCTTTACTCTTCAAATAATTTAGCTTACTTATTGTTCTTTCTCGAATAAGCTCTCGTTCCAGCTCTGCAACAGCACCTATAATCTGCATAAAAAACCGCCCACTAGCTGACTTAGTATCGATATTAGGTGACATACATATAAATTGGACGCCCTTATTATTTAGCTCCTCTACAATCTGGATTAAGTGCGCCAAGCTTCTTCCTAGTCTATCTAGTTTTTGAACGAGTAATATAGATAACTTTCCTTGTCTTATATCAGTCATCATTTGATCTAGGATAGGTCTTGTTCTCTTTGCACCGGACATAACCTCCTCATATATTGCATAATCCCAACCTTCCTCTGTACATTTGCATATAAGGACGCTTTTCTGTTGATCCAGGGTCTGGTCTCTAGTAGATACTCTACAATATATTGCTGCGCGATGTTTACTCACTTAACTTTACTCCTTGAATTTCTTTTCAAATTCCTTGAATTTTTTCATCAGCTCTGGATTTTGAGCCATGGACATCATTAACTTTATTGTCTTGTCCATCTCACTGCTAATTGCATTCTCATCTTCCAGAACTCTCTTAAGATTGGTCGGTCTCATGCAGGTTTGGCAATATTCAGAGTTAGCGGGTGAAATAGTGCCACAAATACATTTATGAGGTACTGGCACTGGTTTCTCATCCTTGTGAATGCCATGCATCTGTAAAAATGCTGCCTCGACTTGAGAGTTAGATAAATGTATATAGCGTCGCACTTGCCTTGAGCCTAGCCTCCATCCCATAAGCTTGCATAATATCTGTTCGGTTTGATTTACAGATAAGAGTGTGGTCCGACTATGCCTAAACCAATGCATGTTACATCGCTTCTTACTATGTGCTCTCTTAAAGCATCGTTTAACTAGCTTGTCAGCCCCCCTATGCATCAATGGCATCCCGTAGTTGTTTGTTGAATCAGAATACCACAAGTAGCTATCCTTATTATCGGCAAAGGGATGCACATCGAGATATTTTCTCAAAGCAGGTACGGAATTTAAGAGATATACTCTCCTAGCTCCTGTCTTTCCATGGTTTATAACTAAATCTGCATGTGTTTGCCTGAAGATAATATCTCTAATCCTAAGGTTTAGGAACTCACCTGCCCGGCATCCAGATTCGTGCAGTGCTAATAGGAATGCTTTCTCTTTTGGGCTTTTAGCACCTGTTTTAGCTACCCCCTGAATATCTTCATCAGTAATGATTGAGCTTGGATCAACCTGTTCTTCCTTATATGCAACAGTTACTTCCTTGTCCAAATACCTATAGAATTTTTCTGCATTGCTACGGGTTTTTCTACAGCTAGATATTAGCCTTTGATCTTCATCTTTGTACCAATGGTAGAATTGTTTCAGGCATCTCTTATAATCCGCTCTAGTGGCCAGTGATTTTTCTTCAAGCCTGTTAATAAACGAGACTAATTTCACTGCGTGCCCTTTTGAAAATTGGTCCAAATCTACTGAAATATCTAATGCATATTTGCACCAACGACACATATTCCTCAGCTG
>CAYUFO010000269.1:0-2708 GCA_964443985.1 uncultured archaeon
CTTCGAGCCGTCCGCCGTTTTCCTGGCTCAAGCCGATGCATTCGCGGGCGAGATCCTCGTCGTCTTCGCAGACCGCCCATTCCACGTCGCTTGCGCAATCGCCTTCCCGAGGATAATCCGAGTAGTTGAAGTGGTGCTCTTGGTAGGTCATGTCGTCGATGACGACGCCCCATCCGGAGTCTACATCCTCAAATGGATTGAAGAGCGGCTGCGTTATGTCGATTTCAAAAAAATTCCCATAATCATCTTCATAGGTGTAATGGCTGTGCTCACTTTCCTCTGCATCTTCCAAGTTGAAGTCCCAATTTGATTGCCCTCCCCCCTCATTGAAATAGAAGTCATTTTGCCAAGGCAGATAACATTTCGGGACGAATGCCCCAAATAAAGACGATTCAATTGTGTGGCCAAGATGAATGACGGGATTGTCGTAATCCACTTCTCCCGAAATCGCATACGACCAGCATTCAAAGCCGTCGGGGAAGCCGTCTTCGTCGTCGTCGACGCCGCACGTTGGATAGTCCTCGCTCGGACTCGACGCGCCCGGATTGGGGCATTTCCCGTTCCACGTCGTGTCCTGGATGAAGAGGGCGTCGACGTCGGATTCGATGGAGTGAACCGATTCGCCGACGAACGCGATGTCGGGTTGTCCCGCTTCCTTGTCGGTGAGGAACCCGCAAATCTGTCTTCCATCCTCGACGCCGTGCCAGCGATACCACATGGCAAGCGAGGCCCCCATGCTGCACGTCGCATCCCCGGGCAGGCACAGGTCGCATCCGAGCAGTCGATGCCCCGACCACCAGTTCCACTCCAACACGTCGTTCTTGTTGGCGAAGTCGCCGTCATGGATGCTCTTGTTGTAGATGCGGCGCGTGGTGAGGTCCTCCTTGCCGAGGATGACGTAGTGTTCGAAGCCCTTGGCGGTGCCGAAGCGGCTCTTGTTCATCAAGGCGATGTAGACGCCCGGCCATTCGCAGAACTTGCCGCCGTCGATGAGCGTCCACGTGCAGCCGTCGAAGCCGTTCTCCTCCACCTCAGCGTAATAGCTCGGCGTGGTGACTCCCTGGAACGTGCGGTCATAGCCGGGCATGGTGATCTGACCTTTGCAGTCGGCGTCATCGTCGGTGGTGCCGACGATGTCGCAGGCCCGGGCGAGGGTATAGGTAAGATAGTAGGGCCTCTTGCCGACGTCGCGGGGGGTCTCGGAGCGCAGCGTCTCGCGCAGGACGTCATAGTAGTCGCTTTCGTCGACGCCGAGCACCGCCCCGGCGAGGGGCTCGGCCAGATAGATATTGGAGACGACGACGTAATCGTTGAACTTGGGCGAGAGCGATGGCCTCTTGGCCTCGCCCCGGCAGCAGCAGGCGTAGTCTTGCCCGTCTGACGAACCGGCTCCAGGCCACGTCCCGGTGCCGAAATACTGGGTGCAGAAGCTGTCGCCGCCGAGGACGCGTTTGTCGTAGTCAGGGTCTACCTGACCGCATCCATCCGCCAGGGGATCGCAGACCGCCCGAGGAGGCGTCGATATGTTGTAGCCGGCTTTCGCACACATGCACACGCAAGGATTATCGGAGTAGGATGAATAGACCGCGGGGTCGTAGCAGTCGCCCTCGAAGACAGTGGCGTCCTCAGGCTCGTAGGTGCGGTCGATGAGGGAAAGCACATAGTAGTCGCCGGCGTGGAGTTCTTCCCCCGTTACTATCGAAAGCCCCTCGATTTCCTCGCAGGGGCTGCCGGCAGGGATTTCCCAGTCGTCGTTGAAGCACGTCTCCCAGTTCCCATCTTTGAAGTATTCCACCTGCCCGTCGTTCCACACGCGCAATACGCGAAGGAAACAGTGGAGCAGGGATTCGGTGTTTTCAAGTTGGGTGTGGTATTGATCGAAGACGGCAGCAGACGTCTTGGCTTCGTCGGGGATGCTCCATGCCGCCCGCAGGCATTGGCGGTACCCCGACTCCCCCTGCACGCATTCGCAGCGAAAGCCGCAATCATCGTCCTGAAAGCAGTAGTCGCCGGCGTTTGTGTCGATAAGGGTTCCGCTGTGGGGATTGAACGTCGGACCGCATTGGCTCGTTATCGAGGTGTTGAGGACGCAGCTACCTAGGTGGGGGTCACCGGGATTCGTGGTGTTGTCACAGTAGCATCCTGGCCCGCAGACGCCACCCTCGTGCTTCCACCAGGCGGTCGTGCAGGAGTCGCCGGGCTGCCAGACGAAACCGCCTCCCGGTTTCGAGCATAGGTCGTGTTGGACGTTGGGGTCGTTGACGTCGAGGTTCGTTTCGGAAAGAGGGCCGACGCCGAATCTGCTTATATTGACGAATGCATACCATGCTTCGTCTTTGTAGGCAGCACATCCCTCGGTGACATCGAAAATTGACTGCCCGCAGACGTCCTCGCATTGGCTTTGGCCGGCGGGAAGGATGAGCAATGCTGCAGAAAGGAGCAAACAGGAGTACATGCAGAGTATCCGACATCTCATTTCATGTGCTGGCAGCCATATCCCCGAGACATTGGCACCTGTTAATTATATGGAGGGCCGGCGTTATTAAATGCCGTTCGGCACGGGTTACGCACCCCGTTCGCGGGTCCGTGGCAGGACGCGTTTTTGTGCGAGGTAGACCCCTTGTCTTTCGACGAGCGATTGGATGGAGAACACCCCCACCACCCGCCCGCCTTGGGCGACGACGTAGCGGGGCCGACCACGTCCCTTA
>CAYUFO010000270.1:0-2704 GCA_964443985.1 uncultured archaeon
AGAGCATATGTGCTAGTCCTCAAAGACTAGCAATTACGCAACACAGCAGTTTTTTTGAATAACATTCCTCGATATGTCCATCTGCTACGCGAATCCCTTCGATGGCAGGTGCCTCGACGGTCGTTTCCGCGGGGGCATTCTCCTCGCGTGTAGTCTCAGAAACGATAGGGTCTGCATTGGTGGTCTCAACGACCAGATTATGCCTTGCCTTATCACCCTCAAGAGCACCGTGGCCGACACAGCCGGTTGTCAAAAGCAGCAATTCCTATGAAAAAACACAAACACGGGTTCATCAAGGAGATATTGAAGGCCTGCAGAAAATAAATCAACAAGAGGGGAGGAGAACTAGACGTATTCGTCGAGTCTTCTTTGTCTGAGTATTTCTGGTTTTTTCCGTTAGTCGGTGAGTGGGAAGCGGAGTCTGGTTTTTATGTGCTTGGCTTGAATATGTTTTTGATGGATAAGGGTCTTGCATCCTTGGTTTGCGCCTTTGAGAGTGATGGCGATGTTTTGGCCGTTGTAGTGTATGGTAGCGTGGCTAGGGGGGAACGGTATAGGGATGTTGATGTGTGCATCGTCTTGGATTCTCGCACGTATTCCGACCTGGAATTGTCGGAGAAGAAGCTGGCTTTTCAAAGCAAGGTTTCGTCGGACGTTGATGTCCAGGTGTTCCAGCAGCTGCCGCCCTACATTCAGCAGCGGGTTCTTGCAGACGGAGATGTTGTTTTTTGCAGGGATTTTGACCGGCTCTACGATCTATCTTTTTTGGCTGTCAAGAAATTCGAGGACCTCGCCCCCATCTACCGTTCCTACCTTGAGGGTGTCAAAGATGCTGGATGAGGACCGAATCCTTGGGAAACTCAGCGAATTAGATGACTACTTGGCCGAACTTGCGGAAATCCGGCCTGAAAGCTTTGATCAATACGAGTCCAACACAGAGAAACGTCGGGGGTGTGAACGGCTCCTGCAGATATCCATTGAATGCGTCATCGATGTCGCAAGCCTTCTCGTGAAGGGATTGAAGCTTGGGCTGCCCGCTGACGAGGACGACATATTTATAAAACTTGAGAAAGAAAAGGTCGTGTCGAGGGAGGTTGCCGGCAAACTGAAATCCATGAAGGGTTTCAGAAACATCCTCGTCCATCGCTACGGGACCGTCGATGACCAACTCACCTACAAGTATCTGACAAACCAGCTCGGCGACTTCAAAGAATTCAAAAAAGAAGTCATTCAGGGGTTAGGCCAGGAAACTCATTAAACGAACTCAATCAATCTCCCTTGTCTGAGTATCTCTGATTTGGCGATGTAGTCGTTGAGGGGGGAGGCGGAGTTTGGTTGTGATGTGGGTGAGGGCTGGCGTTTTAGGGCGGGTTGTCGGTGAAGGTGGATAGGAATGCTTGGGTCGTGGAGATGGTGGCTTTTTGTTTGGCGTCCTTTGTGTGGAAGGCTTTGTCGCCGGTTATGAGTGCGTCTATGTCTGGGAGCATGGCGGCGGCGAGGATGGGGGCGTCTTTTTTGTTGATGGTTTTTCGGGCTTCGTCGAGCAGGTGAGAGTAGTTGTCTTTCCTTTTGACGTCCACTGCTTCGGAGGCGAGGAGCCGGTCGAGGAGTTCGAGGGCAGTCGTTTTGTTTTCGCCGGTGAATTTCTTCGTGATGTTTTCGGTGAGTTCGGCGAGTATGTAGTCGGAGACGGCGAGATCGATGCGTCCCAGGATTGCAAGCCAGACGAGTCGGTTCTCGGGTCCGCTGAATCCGAGGCCGGAAAAGAGGGTGTTTGCGTCCAGGAGTAGCTTCACTTTGGAAAAAGGCTCCGGTGGGCGGATTCCCGAATCCGTTGCGATCCGCGGGCTATGTCTTTGCGGGTGAGTCCCTGGGTTTTGGTGAGTGCCATGAAGTCGGCCATCACGCTGAAGAGTTCGGCGCGTCGGACGAGGTCTCGGATGGCTTCGCTTCGCGACGGGTATTCTCCGGCTTTGACTCGTTGATCGAGTTTTGCCAGTTCCCGACGGGGGAACCGTACCTGGACAGTCTCCATAGTGTGATTGATAAGCATTACAAGAATATAAGTCAGACGTACTCGTCGAGCCTCCTCTGTCGGAGTATCTCTGATTTTTTCAGGTAATCATCTACTGGGAGGCGGAGTTTGGTTGTGAGGTGGGCGAGGGCTTCTTTGAGGGAATTGAATTTCGTTGGTTTGTTTTGCATGGCTTTGCGGACGTTCTCGCGGACCTCCCAGACGCCGACGGGGACGACGTAGCCCTCGTAAATCTCCCTGAAGACGACGGCGCGGGCTTGGCGCTTCATGCGCCAGAGGGCCTCGACGACGCCCAGCCTTCCCGCATAGTAGCCGCCTCCCTCGTTGAAGGCGTATGTGGTGCGGCCGCGGTAGACCTCGTTCTCCTGGACGATGACGGGTTGGGTGCGCCCCAGCGTCCACAGGCTGCCCGGCGCCCAGGCCTCGAACTGCTCGAACTCCCAGCCGCCGGGGACGAGCAGTATCTCGAAGTGGTTGTCGAGGTACTCATTCGAGTAGACGCAGATGTCTTGGAGGTGAGGATATTCCCGGATATCGGCCATGAGGTTCTTGGTGATGAGGTCGTCGACGGCGGTGATGCTCCAACGGGTGGGGACGAGCTTTTTGCGTTCCTGTTGGCCGAGCACCCCCGAGGACAGGACGCGGGTGAGATAGTAGACGTCATGGTTG
>CAYUFO010000271.1:0-2693 GCA_964443985.1 uncultured archaeon
GTGTATAGGTCTTCATGTCGTGACACCTCCGTTACTTTTACTTCTTCTTTGTTACGCGTGAGGACTTCTTGGCCGACTTCTTCTTGGTCGTTTTTTTCCTCGTTGATGTCTTTTTGGCGGCCTTCTTTTTGGCAGTCTTCCTTCTTGCCGTCTTTTTCTTGGTGGGCTTCCTTTTTGCCGCGGTCTTCTTTGGTTTTGCCCTCTTGGTGGCGAGTGTCTTCTTCGACACCTTCTTGCCCTTCTTGGGCGCCTTCTGCCGCATGGCCTTGCCGCAGCACACGATGGGTTCCACGTTGCAGCCGCAGCCTTCCACGCAGACTATCTCGAGTCCGCAGATGCCGCAGACGTATTGGTCTCCTGGTTTGGTCTTCTTCGCCATTTTGGTTGGTATACCCCTTGTTTTTTTCTTACTCCGTTGCCCACAGGCCGTGGAGGTTGCAGTATTCGCGGGCCTTGACGCCCTGCGCTTTGATGGGGAAGGTAGCCTCGGGCGCATCGCCTGCCGCAAGGAATGCGCGGTGGCTTTGCCCCTCGGCGTCGATGGCATGGATCCATTCGATGTGATGTTCGTCGGTCATGGGGTGGGCGACCTCGCCGATTTTGACGGTGATGCCGTCGTCGGTCTCCTCGATGACGGGGACGTGCTTTTCGGTGGCAGCGTCCTCGGTGTTCTCGGATAGGAGTTGCATGGGTTTCTCGCAGCAGACGAGCTCGCCGCCGCCGACGTGCAGTACCTCGACGATGTTGCCGCAGACGCTGCACTTGAAGATTTGTAGTTGTTCGGATGTGGTGGTCATTGTTGTCTTCCCTCAGGGTTACATGGTGTCGAGGTCTTCGACGATGGCCTGTAGGTCATCTTCGTGCTCGACCTCGTCTCGGAGTATCTCGAAGGCCATCTGGTAGGTGACCTCGTCTTTGCCCGCAGTCATCTTCATGAGCTTGTCGTAGACGTCGATGGCGCACTGCTCGCCTTCGATGTTCTGGTCGAGTATCTTTCGGACCTTGGGGTCGGTTGGGGCCTCGTAGCCGCAGTTGGTGAGGTCGTACCAGGCCTTGGGCTCGAGGACGGGGGTGCCGCCGAGCTGCTGGATGCGGGTGACGAGCATGTCGGCGTGCCTGAGCTCGTCGGTGGCGTGTTCGACGAGCTCGGCCATGACGGCTTCCCGCATGGGGCCGACGACGACCTTGCTGCCTATCCAGTACTGGTAGTAGGCGAGCCATTCGTCGGCGAGCGCCTTGTTGAGGGTCTTCACGAGTTCCTTTGCGTCGATGTCGATGATCTCGGTTCCTTTCGTTCCCATTGTCGTTCACCTTATGTTTTCTTCTTCGATTTCGATTCTCGTTTGAAGCACATGAACCAGTCGAGGCAGTACGTGTTCTTGTCCTTTTTCTCGACGCGCTCCTTGGCTGTCCCGCAGCTGCCGGGGGGCGGGACGATGACGTTGTCGCCGGGCTGCCAGTTGGCGGGGGTGGCGATGCCGTCTTTATCTGCTTTCTGCATGGCGATGATGATTCGTCTGATCTCGTCCATGTTTCGGCCCGTTGACAGGGGGTAGTAGAGGACGGCGCGTATCTTCGCCTTGGGGTCGATGACGAATACGGCGCGGACGGCTTGGGTGTTGGAGGCGCCGGGCTGCAGCATGCCGTAGAGGCGGGCGACGTCCATGCGGAGGTCTTCGATGACGGGGAAGGTTATCTCGACGTCCTTCATGCCCTTGTACTCTATCTTCTCCTTGATGGTGCGCAGCCAGGCGATGTGGGCGTAGATGCTGTCGATGGAGAGCCCTATGAGCTCGGTGTCGAGCTTCTTAAAGTCTTCTTGCATGCTCGCGAATGTCATGAATTCGGTGGTGCACACGGGCGTGAAGTCGGCGGGGTGGGAAAAGAGGATGACCCATTTCCCCTTGTAGTCGTCGGGGAAGTTGATGTCGCCCATGGTGGTCTTGGCCGTGAAGGGTGGTGCGTCGTCGCCGATGAGGGGCAGCGAGACGGTGGGTTCGGGTTGTTCGTCCATTGTGTTTCTCCTTTTTTTGTCTTGATTATATCTTTCCCACGAGGTCGGTGCCGGGGGGTGAGGGTGTCGCCTACGCCGAGCATGGTGGTGGGGTTATGTGTTCTTTTGGGGGACGCACAGGTCGTCTTTGTCGTCTGAGGTGCGCTGACAGGTGGCGCAGATGTAGGCGGCGTCGGGGTTCTTGTAGCTGGGGTCGTTGATGGGGGTGTCGTTGGTCTCGCATTTGTAGCCGCCGTCGGGGGTGCGGGGGCTGCACAGGTGGCCTTTGGGCCCTGCTGGTTTGCCGCAGTTCGGGCAGGTGGGTTGTTTTTTTGGGGGGGTCATTGTCTGTTCTCGTCTAGTCGTTTCATACAGCAAACATAGTATGTTTTTGATAGTTGCAAATATATAAATAGGAGTATCTTTTTTGATAGTTATTGCTCCCCTCCCTTTTGATGGTTACTGCCCCCCACCCAAGTAGAACCTACACAAGACACACAACCCTCCACACACCAATGCGAACCGACATATATAAATCTACGCCACCCAACACAACAAACACACCATGAGCAACCTCCCCGTCGTCTTCCTCATCCTCGTATCCGCCGTCCTCTCCGCCGAGCTCGCCATCGCCACCCCCATCCTCGAGATAATCGCCGGCATCATAGGCGCCAACCTCTTCGGTCTCGAGGTAGGCCCC
>CAYUFO010000272.1:0-2656 GCA_964443985.1 uncultured archaeon
CACCGGCCGCCCCCGCGCCAACAAGCCCAAAAGCCAAAAAGACCGACAACAAAAAGAGAAAGGAGAATACTACTACACACGATAGATGCGCTACTTGTGTTCTTTCGTCCACTCCACCGTCTTCTTCATGCAGTATTCGAGCATCGTCTTCGGCTCCCAGCCGAGTTCGTTTTTCGCGAGCGTTACGTCGAGGTGGATGTTTCCTCACCAGTTTTCTATTCGTAGTTCGGGTATGTGTTTGAAGTGTTTGGTGTTTCGGGTGACGAGGATTTGTTGGTGGCTGGCAGCGATTGCTGCGATGTAGGTGTCGTTTACGCCTATCGGTGTGCCGTTTGCCGCAAGGTTGACTGCTAGTTCTCCGCTTTTCTGGGCGCAGGCATGGTTGAAGTCTAAGAGGGTCATGTTTTCGAGGAGGTTGGATACCGAGTCCATGTTTTCTTCCCTCCGTTGGGAGCGGAAGGCGCCGTTGTAGAGTTCGCAGGCGCTGATGGGGGTCGTGGAAAGCTCTATGCCGCATTCGACGTAGGCGGCGATTTTCTTGTGGGCGTCTGCGTCGTTTCGAAGCGCTCCAACGAGGATGTCGGTGTCGAGGCAGACCATCATAGATTCACGGTTCGGAAGTGGTGTTTGCTTCGTTCTGCGAGTATTTCGTCAAAGATTTCTTTCATTTCCTTCTCGTCGCCTTTCCATGCCCCCATGCAATCGAGGATTGATTTCTGGTCTTTTTTTTCGGTCAAGTCGAGGACGACTTTCGAAAAGGATTTCTTTCCTTTTTTCAACCTCTTGAGCCTTTCGTAGGCTTCGTCGGAGAGGGAGATAACCTTTGTCATAATATGTATGCATGTATGCATGCATATAAAACATCATTGGTTTTCCCTTGTCCACTCCACCGTCTTCTTCATGCCGTCTTCGAGCGTCGTCTTCGGCTCCCAGCCGAGTTCTTTTTTCGCGAGCATTACGTCGAGGTGGATGTCTCTGACTTCGCCGTCGACGGCGGGGCCGCGGGTGGGGCCGATGTCTGCGGGGACGAGCTTCTGAAGCAGTGCGGTGATGTCATTGACGGATGCCGGCACGCCGGTGCCGATGTTGAAGATTTTATTTTTCGTTTTTTTCTGCAGGGCGAGGAGGTTGGCCTCAGCCACATCCCCGACATAGACGTAATCCCTCGTCTGCTCGCCGTCGCCGTTGATCCGTGGTGTCTCGCCCGCGAGGAACTTCCCCAAAAAGATGGCGATGACGCCCGCTTCGCCTGCGGGGTCCTGGCGGGGCCCATAGACGTTGCCGTAGCGGAGCGCCGCGTAGTCGAGGCCGTAGAGGCGCTCGTAGAGCCAGAGATAGTGCTCCACGGTGTGCTTGGAAATGCCATAGGGGCACAGGGGATGGACGGGGTGCTTCTCGTCGGCGGGCAGGTAGTCGGGCTCGCCGTAGCAGGCCCCCCCCGAGCTCGCATACACGACCTTTTCGACATCGTGGGCCCGGCACTGCTCGAGGAGATTGATGGAGCCCAAGACGTTGACCTTGGCGTCGTAGACGGGGTCCGCCACCGAGTTCCGGACGAGGATGTGGGCGGCGAGATGGACGAGGACGTCGGGCTCCTCCCTGTCGAAGACGGCTTCGAGCTCGGGCTCGCCGATGCCCGCCTCGTAGAACCGGGCCTTCGTGTTCAGGTTCTCGGCGTAGCCGGTCGAGAGGTCGTCGACGACGGCGACATCGTAGCCTTCTGCCAAAAGCCGGTCGACGACGTGGCTGCCGATGAACCCCGCACCGCCCGTCACCAGCGCTTTCATGTTCGGAAATACCATGCGTCCACGCCTTATTAAATCTGTCCTCCCTATCTTGGGATATGCGCATTCCCTTCCTCAGCCACGGCTTCGACGACACCACCGTCATATTGCCCACCCTCAACGAGGAGCGCAACATCGAGGAGGTCCTCTCGCTTCTCTTCAACCTGTATCCAAAAGTCCGGGTCATCGTCGCCGACGACGGCAGCGCAGACAAGACACAGGACATCGTCGCCACGATGGCCGCCCACAACAAGAGCCTCGCGCTGCTCGACCGAAGCGAGGCCGACGTCCACGGCCTCACCGCATCCGTCCTCGACGCCCTCGGCCAGGTCGAGACGAAATACTTCGTCATCATGGACGCCGACCTCCAGCACCCCCCCGAGCGCATCAAGCCCCTCGTCGAGAAGCTCCGCGCCGGCGGAAACCTCGTCGTGGCCTGCCGCACCCGCGTCGCCGTCGACTGGGCGGCCCACCGCCGCCTCATGAGCCTTGCTGCCATGAAGCTCGGCGAGCTCGTCCTCCGCCGCCGCGACGCCGCCCTCTGCAGCGACATCATGAGCGGCTTCTTCGCAGGCGACACCGCATTCGTCCGCGAAGCCATCGACGGACACCGGCACCGCTTCGTCGGCGAAGGCTACAAGGTCCTCTACGACCTCCTCAAGATACTGCCGCCCTTCACCAAAATCGACGAGGTCCCCTACACCTTCGGCATCAGGCAACAAGGCCAAAGCAAGATAGGGAGAAGACACATCCTCGCCTACTTCAAAAGCCTCGCCTCCTAGATTGCGCGGATGATGTCGTCTGGTTTTGGTGGGCAGCCTTCGATGTGGGTGGCGCCGTGTTGTGCTGCGATTTCTTTGGTGCAGTGGCCC
>CAYUFO010000273.1:0-2621 GCA_964443985.1 uncultured archaeon
GATCGTCCTCTCGACAATGATCGATCGCGGCCGGGCCAAACGCTCAACCCCCCCGCCGCCAGCAACCCCCGCCACCCCCGTAAACCCCGGTACGCCCGGAAACCCCCTCGCATGACCCGGCCCGACACCCCCAAAGCGCACCCGGCCACGCCGCCCGGCCACGCCCACACCGACTCGCCAGAGGTCGTGCTGCACGCCGACGCGGTGAGCTTTTCCTACGGCCGCGGCCCCACCGTCGTGGACCGCGTGAACCTCACGGTCGGCCGAGGCGAGGTCCACGCCCTGCTGGGCGCCTCGGGCTCGGGCAAGTCCACGCTGCTGCGCCTCCTCGCCGGGCTCGAACAGCCCGACGCCGGCCGGATCATCATCCAGGGCCAGACCGTCGCCGACCCTCGGCTCGACGTGCCGCCCGAGCGCCGGCCGGTCGGGATCGTCTTCCAGGACTACGCCCTGTTCCCCCACCTCAGCGTCGAGCGCAACGTGTGTTTCGGCATGTCCAACCGACCCCGCAGAGAGCGCGTCGCCGCCGCCCGCGAACTGCTGCGTCGTGTCGGTTTGGATGACAAGGCCAAGGCCATGCCCCACACCCTCAGCGGCGGTCAGCAGCAGCGCCTCGCCCTCGCCCGCGCGCTGGCGCGCAACCCCGCCGTGATGCTCCTCGACGAGCCGTTCAGCGGCCTGGACGCCGAGCTGCGCAGCCGGGTCCGCGAAACCACCCTCCAGGTCCTCCGCGAAGCGGATGTCGCCGTCCTCATGGTCACCCACGACCCCGCCGAAGCCCTCGCCGCCGCCGACCGCATCAGCATCATGCGCGAAGGCCGAATCGATTCCAGCGCCAAGCGCGATCTGAACGAATCAACAAGCGAACCCCCTGAATAACGCCGATCTCATCCAAGCCTACTGCTTGCCCGCTCTGAGGCACAACGTGGGTTCGCCTCAGCAGTGAATCAAAGGTCGCAATCAACTGATCCAACCGGCGTATCCACAACCCCCCAGCCCATGCTTGGGCTAGAGTCACGGCGAACTCGCAAGTCCTCGGAAGTTCCCCATCGGGTCCCCGGGGATGAGCCTCGACGAACCGTCGGTGAAAATCACTTACGACGAGGCACAGGCGATTCGTTTCGGGGGGTCGCAGAGCTTCCACCCCGGCCACCCGTCGCCGAACTCAGAGGTAATCGGGGCCGTCGAGCGGCTCGGACGTGCTGGTCGAGGTGCTGGGCAAAGAATTCGCCGGGTTGATCGGCTGCGATTACTTCTCGGCCTACCGCAAATACATGGGCGAGTTCAACGTCGCGGTGCAGTTCTGCCTGGCCCACCTGATCCGTGACGTGAAGTACCTGACCACGCTGGACAGGGCCACGCGAACGTACGGCCAACGCCTGCTCAATCATCTCCGCAAGCTGTTTCGCATCGTCCACCGACGCCACACGATGACGCCCCAGCGGTTCAAGCGCGCCCTCGAAAAAGCGCGCCAGAAGCTGCTGGCGGCGGGCAAGCGTCCGCCGTGGACCGCCGAGGCGCGGAACACATGGCCGATCGCTTCCGCAAGCACGGCGAGGCCTACTTCCGCTTCATCACCACGCCGAACATGGAGCCGGCCAATAACCCGGCCGAGCGGGCGATCCGCTTCGTTGTCATCGACCGCAAGGTCACCCAGGGCACGCGCGGCGACGCCGGCCAACGCTGGTGCGAACGCATCTGGACCACCGCCGCCATCTACGCCCACCAAGGCCGATCCCTGTTCGATTTGCTCTGTCAAGCCGTCCAAGCCTACCTCACCCGCCAATCCCGACCGAGCCTGCTATTGTGCCCAGGTTGAGCGGGAGTCTGTGAACGGTTACCCTCGGTGTCAGGTCGGATCGGCAAATAGAAGTATCGCGCGACAACACGCAGCAATTCGGAGTACTGCTTGCCTGTGGGGTGCTCGACGCCGATGGCATACGAGGGTGATCCACCAATCACGATGGAGTTGATGTCCAGCATGCCGATTGAATTCGTGGCGAACGACGGCGTGATAAACCGCATCTGCTCCGGCCAGCGATCGAACGATGCGCCCACGCCGTGACGGTCGAGGATGAGCAAGTCATTCACCCCGGCATCGGACAGCGCGACGCCGACACCCACCCCGGCCGCGCCCGCGCCGACGACAACGACATCTACCTTGACCCGAACGCGGTCTCGCTTGCGTCCAGCGGGTAGGGGTTTTGTACCGTTAGTTTTATCGCGGGTGTTTGTACGCTTTGTCATCTTCAAGCCTTCTTTGTCAGACCCGATTTACAACCGGGTCGGGTTCGGCGCATCGCCGTAGACCGCCCGCGGGTCGAAGGCCTTGGCGTCTTCGGTAAAGCGCAGCGGCTGGCCCGCGTGATCACCGCAGGGCACCGAGCGGTAAAAACACGAGCGATAGCCGACGTGGCAACTCGCCCCGCCCTGCACGTCCACGCGCAGCCAGATGCAGTCCTGGTCGTCATCGATCCGTATCTCGCGGATGCGCTGCGCCAGGCCGCTCGTCGCGCCTTTGTGCCAGAGGCACCGCCGGCTACGGCTCCAGTACACCGCTTCGCCCGACGTGATGGTTTGCTGCAGCGCCTCGGCGTTCATGTAGGCGTGCATCAGCAATT
>CAYUFO010000274.1:0-2618 GCA_964443985.1 uncultured archaeon
TGCCCCAGCCCGCTGCCACAGTGATTGTCGTCTTTCTCTCCCTTCTCGCCCTGCACTCGACGGCAACCGCCTACCTTCAGGAAACGCACCCCGAACGTAGCCTCTCCATCTCCCAGACCGCCGCCATCGCCGACTACCTCACCGCCCATACGCTCCCCACCGACGCCGTCTTCACCCCCGTCATCCCCTACGCAATCGAGGCCCGCCGCCCGCTCGCGCTCGGCATCGGCCACCCCTCGCTTTACCGGTTCACCCTCACCGCCGTGGAATACGAGCGTCTCAGCATCCCACCACCCGAAGACATAGTCGCCGCCCTCGAAGACGGCAGCATCCCCTACGTCGTCGTCGACGGCTACGAAGACAGCTTCACCCACCGCAACCTCTACGCCAACCACCCCGACATCCGCAACGCACTAGAAGACCACTACACCCTCGAAGCGACCACCGGCGGCCCCACACCCGTCCACATCATGCGGTGGAAGGAGTATCCATGAACGAGAAATCCAGATTCGTCGTCGACATTGGCTGGGTGACCACGAGCATGGTGTCCTCGCTTGCCGCGGGCGCGTTGCTCAAGATATTTCTCGCCCGCTACCTGGGACCCCATGACCTGGGCCTTTACGCCCTCGTCCTCGTCGTCTACTGGGTGGCGACCCTGCTCGCCGGATTCGGGCTGCAGTCCGCCCTCGTCAAGTTCGTCGCCCAGCACCGAGGCGACCCCCGGCGCATCGCCGACTACCTCGCCGCAGCCCTCGTCTGCGTGGCCGTTACCGGCCTGTTCGCCGCCGCCCTTTTGACGTTGGGTGCCAGCCTCGTCGCCCGTTTCTTCGCCGCTCCCACCCTCGCCCCATTGCTTGCCGTCGCCGCCTTCGGCGTCCCTCTCACCCTGCTTTCCACAACGCTGTGGTCGCTGCACAACGGCCTCAAGGATATGCGCCGCTACGCCATCCTATCCGGAGCTCATGCCTTCTGCCTCATGGTCTTCCCCCTCTTTCTCACCCTCGCCTACGCCTCCATCACGGGCACCATCTGGGGCATCGTGGTCGGAGAGTTCGCCGCCTTCGTCCTCTCGGCTGCGGCAAGCTTCTCGCATCTCATGCACCTGCGGCTCACCAATCTCTTTGTCACCATCGGCGAGATCGTCCCTTTCGGCGGGAAGGTATTCCTCTCCGTCGCCGTCAACCGCGTCAACTACCAAGCCGACCTCCTGCTTTTGGGCTACTTCCTCGCGCCCGCCGCCGTCGGCTACTATTCGGTCGCCATCGCCCTCATCAAGCCGCTCTGGTTGATTCCCAAGGCCCTTGAGAAGGTCACCTACCCCCGCCTCACCGAATACTTCGCAGCGAAGGACTGGCGACGCCTCAACCTCCTCGCAGACGCAACACTTCGAGCCGCAACCCTGCTGCTCATGACAGCAGGTCTTGCCATCATACTCTTCGGCCGCAATCTCATCACCGTCCTCTTCACCGACGCCTACCAGCCCGCCCTCTGGCCCATGCGCCTTCTCGTGCTGGGCACCATCTCCCTTGGCGCCGTCAAGGCCGTCGGCTCCACCTACGCCGCCGTCGGCCGCCCCGGCTTCAGCCTCGCCATCAACTCAATAGCGGCAGGCGCAAACGTCCTCCTCAACCTCGCCCTCATACCCATCTACGGCATCCTCGGCGCCGCCATCGCCACCCTCATATCCTACACGCTCCTCGCCATCCTCTTCCTCGCCAACCTAAAACCCAAAGCCAACATCTCCCTTGAGGTTGGTTGGCATGTGAAGGCGTATATATTACTCATCGGGGCACTTTCCCTTGCAAGTCTTACACTCAACATGTCAATGAATACTTTCTACAGTGTTGCCTGCTATTGCATGTTTCATCTTCTAGGGTACTTCACTCTCGTCACGCAAGACGATCGTACCCTGCTACGAAATGTGTTGCATATGACTATCTCCGAACGACTCGGAAAATGAGTAGAGGCTCATCTCTACTGCGAGAATATCAGCTGCAGTCTCGAGGATATTCCAGACGATATACAATAGCTCGGTTTCGTGTGTTCTCCTCCACTCGCACCGGCGTGAAACGAAATACACCCTCCTCGAAGGGATAGGTGACTTCGTCATCTCCCCCCAAATGGACAAATAATCCAATATTATATTCGTGATAGAAGTAGGTGCCCGTGCGGGTCCCATGCTCCCCCCAAAGGATATGTGTTACGTGGTGGGCACAGAGCTCTCTCATCAACACCGTGATGTTGTCTCCTTCAGGATTAAGGCTAGCCGAGCTGTCAATGACCTCAGGATATATGTTTGTTCTCCCATGGAAACGCTCTACATAGCCCCAAAAGCCACTATTAGTTGTGAACATAAGCTTCTGCGTACCTGAGTATTCGTTGGCTAGAAACCATTCAGTTGCCTCGACAAGAGGCCAATCGATGGAACCAATAATCTGCGAGGAGAGACTACCCTGGAAAAATACGACGAGAAACACAAATCCCAGTGATAGCATTACCTGGCACATTCGCCGATTTTCTCGGGCGAAAACATACGCTCGCCCGGCTCCCACCAATAAGAAATAGGTATGTGTTTAGCTCTTTTTTTTTTAAGTGTTGATGTTTAATTGTTTTGTGGG
>CAYUFO010000275.1:0-2617 GCA_964443985.1 uncultured archaeon
AACAAAACCTAAACCCCTACACACAACTAACCACACAACTCACAAGCTAAACACACACCTTTTTTATTATCTGGCGCATAATCAATCTCTCATCGTTTTTCCGGGTGGGTGAAAGCATGGACGTACCAGTCGAAGTGAGGATAGCATTCAAGAAGGGCGTCGTCGACGCCGAGGGAGAAACCGTCGCCAAATCTCTCAGGCTCCTCGGGTTCCCCGTCGAGAAGGTGGAGACCGTCCAGGTCTACGAGGTCGCCGTCGAAGCCGAAAGCGAAAAAGAGGCCCTCGCCGCCATGGATGACGCATGCAAGCGGCTTTTGGCCAATCCCGTCATCCAGGACTACGAGCTCAAGGTGGTGTCGTGAGCAGCAACCGCTACAAGAAACTAGCCATCGGCGCCGACGTCCTCGAAATCGACCTCCTTTCTGCCACCGACGACGAGCTCGAGGCCATCTCCCGGGAGCGCAGCCTCGGCCTAGCCAAGGCGGAAATGGCCCAGGTCCGCGACCACTTCAAAGCCGAAGGCAGAAACCCCCGGGACATCGAGCTTGAGGCCTTCGCCCAAAGCTGGAGCGAACACTGCTGCTACAAGTCCAGCAAATCCATCCTCAAATCCAGCGTCTTCGGCGTCAAGGCGCCCCAAAACATCTGCGTCATCGCAGAAGACGCCGGCGTTGTCGACTTCGACGACGAGCACGCCTACGTCGTCGCCCTCGAAAGCCACAACCACCCCAGCGCGCTGGACCCCTACGGCGGCGCCGCCACCGGCATCGGCGGCATCCTCCGCGACGTCGTCTGCATGGGTGCCCAGCCCATCGCCCTCGTCGACCCCCTCTTCTTCGGCAGCCTCGACTACCCCCGCGAGAAATTGCCCGAGGGCGTCAAGCACCCCCGCTACCTCCTCGACGGCGTCACCGCGGGCATCGCCGCCTACGGCAACCGCGTCGGCATACCCACCCTCGCAGGCATGGTCTACTTCGATAATGGCTACGTCGGCAACTGCCTGGTCAACGTCGGCTGCGTGGGCATCCTCAGAAAGGACGACCTCATCCACAGCCGCGCCGGCAGCGCAGGCGACGTCTACATCCTCGCAGGCGGCGCCACCGGCCGCGACGGCATCCACGGCGTCACCTTCGCAAGCGAGGAGCTCAGCGAGTCAAGCGAGGAAGAAGACCGCCCCGCCGTCCAACTCGGCTACGCCATCATGAAAGAACCCCTCATGCACGCCTGCCTTGAATCCAACGAGAAAAAACTGCTTTCAGGCATGAAGGACTTCGGCGGCGGAGGCCTGTCATGCGTTGCCGCCGAAATGGCCCACGCCGCCGGCCTCGGCGGCACCATCGAGCTCGACAGGATACCCCTCAAAGAGGAGGGCCTCGCCCCCTGGGAGATATGGGTGAGCGAAAGCCAGGAGCGCATGATGGTGTCGGTGGCGCCCGAGAACGTCGACGCCGTCCTCGAGATTTTTTCCTTCTGGGGCGTCCCCGCCGTCGTCGTCGGGACGGTCGACGAAAGCCGCCGCATCAAGGCCACTTGGAAGGGCGAGATCGTCCTCGACCTCGACCTCGACTACCTCATCGCGGGGGTCTGCTACGAGCGCCCGAAAACATATATCCCCCGCGACGAAGTCGACCCCGACTACGAGCCTCCCGACCTCGCGCTCGCCGCCATGAAGGTCCTCGGCTCAGAGAACGTCGCAAGCCGTGAATCAATCATCCGCGGCTACGACCACCAGGTCCGCGGCAACACCGTCCTCACACCCATGCAGGGCGTCGTCGGCAGCCAAAGCCACGGTGACGCCGCCGTCGTCAAGCCGATCGAAGACAGTTTCCAGGGACTCGCCCTCACCGCCGACGTCAATCCCCGTCTGTGCCAGGCCGACCCCTACTGGGGGGCGGCCTCCGCCGTCGAGGAAGTCGTCCGCAACCTCGTCGCCGTCGGCGCCCGCCCGCATTCGCTTGCCGACTGCCTCAACTTCGGCAACCCCGAAAAGCCCAATCGCCTCGCCGACTTCGAAAAAGCATGCGACGGCCTCACACTCGTCGCCGACGCCCTCGGCATCCCCTTCGTATCCGGCAACGTCAGCCTCTACAACGAGAGCCACCGGGGCGCCATCCCGCCGACGCCGACGCTTCTGGGCATCGGCATAGTCAGCGACGTCCGCAGGCTCGTGTCCGCGGACCTGAAAAAGGAAGGCCATCTCCTCTACCTCGTCGGAGAGACGAGAAAGGAGCTCGGCGGCTCCGAATACTATGCCCAGCTCGGCCTCACGGGAGGCAAGGTCCCCCGCGTCGACCTCGAATCCCTCAAGCAGAAGGTCGACGGCATCCTCGCGCTCATGGACGAAGGCGTCGTGCGTAGCTGCCATGACGTCGCCGACGGCGGCCTTATAGTCTGCCTTGCCGAGATGTGCTTTGGCGGCGGCCTGGGCGCCGCCGTCGACCTCGCGCCCCTCGGCGGCATCGCCACCGACGTAAAACTCTTCAGCGAGTCGAACGGACGCTGGCTTCTCGAGGTCGCACCAAAAGACGCCGGACGGGTCGAGGAAACGCTCCCCGTCACCGGGCTCGGCACCGTCTCATCCGACAAACGCCTCAGAATCAAAGACGAAGGTATCGCC
>CAYUFO010000276.1:0-2580 GCA_964443985.1 uncultured archaeon
GGATGGCGGCCAGTTCCGCGTGGATTTGTCTGAGGATGCCCTCCATGGTCTCGGCCTCGTGGCGCATGGCGTAGACCTCCTGTTGTATCTCGTTCATGTACTCCATGCGGCTGCGCATGGCGTAGAGCTCCTGATAAATCTCGTTTAGGATTGCCGAATCATCGCTCACCGTGCATAACCTCCGTTCAAGCCGTGATAGTCCCTAGGAGCCCAGGCATTAAAAGCATCGTGCAGCCATGGCGCCTCAGATGCGGCGAAGGTAGACGGCGATGCCGTAGACGGCGATGACAAGACCGACGACGACGAAAAGATAGGTCATGGTGTTGCTGCCCGATTCGGGGGTCGGCTCCTCGCCGGGCAGGGGGTCGGGCTCCCTGATGCCGAAGGCCTCAAGAAGGCTCTCCCAGCCGGACTTGGCGTTCTCGGCGGCAAGACGCCTGCGCCAATCGCTTTCACTGTAGTTTGGGGGGAGATAGGGGCGGTAGGCCAGGCTCGAGGTGGTAGTCAGAGTCGAGGAGACACCCTCCGGCATCGTCGAGGTCGACGTCGAATCCATTGGGAGAGAGGATGTTACTGTCGTTGGCGGGCAATGTGTTCGGGGGCAGTCCTGGGGGCACGTCGCGCACTCGTCACAGAAAGGTATCCCGAGCTCGATGCCGCAGTCAAGTTGGATGGCGAGCATGCAGTCTGAGAGTTCGTCGTCGCAGCGGTTGTTGCCGCAGGCGTCGCCGCAGTAGCTGCCGAAGAGCTCTCGCTCGGACGACACGCCCGGGGGAAGGGGAACGGTGCCGACGAGATAGTCTTCATCTTCTTCAAGGACGATGGTGGTTTCTGTGGGTAAGCCGGTTTCATTGAGTATGCCAGCCGACGGGGGGGCATCGCAGGGATTGATGTCGTTGCCCAGGCAGATGTGACGTTGAGCGCCAGCTTGTGGGAGGGCTAGGCAGACGACGATGGCGAGCAGCCAAAGCATGCGTGCGGGTCGAAGCTTCATCATGGTCCGAATGGGAACTGCCTCACGTCTAGGGGATGTTATTTTTTTGTCGCCTGAGCTTTAATATCCGTGTCCTTGGGACGCACCACGGATACCGGTGATTCGTGCAGCAGCTCGAGGGACCGGGTCAGCTTATTCCAGTTGGTGTCGAGGGCGTTCCCGTTCTGTTCGAGTTTTTTTGCGAGGATGCCCTCTTCTTTTTCGAGTGCGGACACCTGCTGGCGCATGGTGTTCTTGGTGCATTCAAGCCGTTCGAGCCGGTCTCTGGCGGCGCCTTGCGGTTCATTGGCCAGGTCTTTGCGTCGTTGGGCGAGGTCGCGCAGCTCTGCTTGGATGGCAAGATAGTTTTGGGTGCGCAGGAAGTCGATCTTGTTGGCGGTCTTTTTCACCTCCTTGTCGTCAAGGGACAGCTTCCCCCCCAAGAGCGCTTCCCGGGCCTTCGCAAGCAGGGCCGAAAGATGGCGCACATCCCCCTCGGCGACCACTGCCACGGGGTCGTCGAGCAGCGCCTGAAGCGAGGCACGCTCCTCGTCGGAAAGCTCGATAGCTCCCTCCCGCGCCGCCCGGTCGCACTTCCGAAAGAAGCGGGCGAGGGCAGAGAACGACTGCCTGATCTCTGCGGCCTTCGCCTCCCGCGCCTTTGTCGCCCGCCGCAAGTCGTCTTCCCGGCGCTCGGCTTCCCGCATCTCTGGCGAGTGCTCCAGCTCCTCGATGTCACATTCGATTTGGGCGGCGTCTTCTCTTGCACGCTCGAGCTTCTTTTGGGCTTGCCCGCACTGGGCTTCGAGCCCGGCGCGCTCCTCTAATGCCTCTTCGGCCTTCGCGCAGGCCGCTCTCGCCTCTTCCGCCTGTCGCGGCGCGCGGGCTGACGACAGGAGCGAGCCGAGGCCCTCCGAGCAGTCCTTGGCCTCCTTGAGGCTCTTCTGTATGGCTGCCGCCTCCTCTCCGTAGGTGGCCGGCAGATACCTACCGGGCCCGACGGCGAGTTTTGCTGTTTTCTTCAGGGATGATTTCGTCCGGGCGTGGAAGGCTTCCAGCATTCGATACTCTGTAATCGCGTCGGTAAAAAACGGGGCCAAGGCGTCGCGCATCCCCGAAAGATACGTCGGCTTGGAGGTGGCCAGCACTTTCTTCAGCCGCGTCGGCGCATCCTTTGGGACATCGGTCCTTTCAAGGTCGTCGAGGATGGCCGAGACCTCCCCGACCGCGGCCTGCATGTCTGCAACGAGGGGCTCCGCCTGGGAGACGAGCGTTCTGGTCCGCGCCGCCATGACGTCGTCGATCCAGGCGGGCACGTCGGAGAACTCCAGCGACAACGGATGCTTCTCCTCGTCAGGAGACTTCCCCGTTCCCCCGAACCCGAGAAGCGAAGCCAACCAGTTCATCGTGGATTACAGACTATGGCCTGCCTCCTAATAAACCCGCCTCGCCAACGCTTTTAAACGAGCAAGCATAATGTATCATCTTCTTAGCGGAGGGATACCATGGACCGACAGATCACCGAGATTCGCAACCTGAAACCAGGACGCTACGTCATCATCGACGAGGCGCCCTGCAAGATAGTGGGCATGACCCACAGCAAGCCG
>CAYUFO010000277.1:0-2572 GCA_964443985.1 uncultured archaeon
AAGAGCAGAGCTCTTCGTTGTTTCCGGCTCTCCGCGGCATGAAAAGAGATACGTGAGGGGCCGATGATGGCTGGTCGGTTTCTCCGGCGACGGCGAATGCGTCAACGCCTGCGAGCCCGAAAAAGAAGAATGCGGGAACAGATAAACGATATCAGTCGCCCTTTTTTGGCGGAGGGGTGGTATTTATTCTAGGAATTCCTATAATGGACTGCGATGGTGCGTTTGGCTAAAAGACTCACCCCCCAGCAGGCGAGAGAGGAAGTTTTTCGAGTGCCAGATGGGATAAAGGCCGCACCAAACACGAGAGAGGTTACCGATACTGAACTGGATGGCCTTCTGAGGGGAATTGCTCCAAAGGCACTGAGGGACAATTCGGCAAAAGGGAGTAGACGTGAGAAGGCTATCAGGGACGAATACCGCCAGGGCCCTCAATACGAGCAGGCATCAGTCATCAATAGAGCAGCGCACCGCTCCTTGTTATTCGCCCGTAGACGGTTGGCGCCCAGGATGGAAAAACTGGATGGGATTGGTGCGGGTATCGAGCAGTTGAGGAGCATGGATCCAGATGGCACCGCACGGATCAAGGGACGTGTTCAGGCGTATTTACGCGAACTCGGGATGAATCCGGGAGCCCCATTGCCAGGGCTATATCAGGGGGACCGTTCAATTAGGGAAGTTCCAGACGAAGTCTGGGTGGACCATGATAACTATATGACATTCAATCAATCGGTTAAGCACTTGACCGACATCATCCTCCTGGGGAATATCGAGCGGGGAAAACAAAAAACAGGAATCTTAAATACTGCGACGCTCGCTGACCGTGCTATGGGAGAGACGTCATGGGAGCGGACGGTAAAAAAGCAATTAAAGGCGGCAGTACAAAAAGAGAAGTAGTATTCATTCTTTCTCTCTGATGTTATTGTGCTTTTGGGTGGCGAGAATCAGGGCAGCTGCGTGGATTTTTCTTTCTGTCGATTCGGTTCGTCGTCGCTCTCTTTGCATCCAGTCCGGGCTCCCCCTGGTTCGGTGCAGCATTTCGAAGTCGACGAGGACGTAGGGGATGTTGGCGTTGGGATCTTCCTTGAGTCGTCTGGCGTCTTCGGGGGTTATCATGATCTCGTCGGGGCTGAGGTCGTTTTTGCCGTAGTTTCTTTGGGCGAGGTCGGCTGCTACCCGGCTTCGAAGCCCTCGTAGGGCGGTCCGATCCAATCCCGCACGCTCGAAGGCTTGGTGGGCTGGCAGCATGTCTTCGATTGATCCGTAGAGCATGTAGTAGTCGCGGGCCATGTCGATGTGGTCCTGGTGGACTAGGTGTTGCTTTCGGCCGGTCTTCCAGTCCGTTTCTTTTTTGGGCGCGGGTGCGATGTAGATGGCCAAAGGCCGCTCGGTTCGAATGAGGGGGGGGCCCCCGGTTCGAAGCTCTGACACCAGGCGGAATTCGTCGAAGGGGGAGTTGTAGAAGGCCCCCCACATGTGGGCGTCGGTTTCTGCATCAAATGGCACCTTTTCGCCGTGACGTGATCGTTTGACGATGAGGGGTATGCTTTCTCCTCCAGGGGTTTTTGTGTGGACTCGGAAGGGGGGCCTCGTCCCCGTGTCGAATCTCTCCCGGGGTTCTCCCATCCAGTGCTCCGGTTTGAAGTGTTCAACCAAGTTCCTGCATTGGGGGATTACGTAGAGGTCGCCGCCGCTTCCCGTCTTGCGGTGATAGAAGGCGAGGCCCCGGACCCGCACCGTCTGCATGGGGTCGGGCAGTTCGATTCTCGCAGATGTCTCGAGGTTTGATGCTCTTTTCTCCTTCATTAAACGATTACAGGAAACACAAGAAAATAAAGAGGTGCCTCGCGTTACATGATTCGTGTTGGAGGGTCTAGGTTTTTGGTCGCTATTGCTCTATCGGGTAGCCGGCGTCGATCCAGGCGGCGTAGTTGCCTTCTAGGCGGTAGACGCGGGTGAATCCGGCGTCGATGAGCTTTTGGGCTCCGCCGATTGAGGCGCTGTCGACGTGGCAGTAGACGAGATACGTGGCCGCAGGGTCAAGCAAAGGGATGGCGGCATCAAGCGAGCCGTCGCCGATGTAGTGGTTGACGGCACCGGGCAGGTGCCCCTGCGCGTAGCGTGGGGACACGTCGAGGACAACGAGGTCAGGGTTTTCGTCGATGAGTTTTTTGGCTTGGACGGGAGAGAGG
The DNA here is from genome assembly GCA_964443985.1 of uncultured archaeon. GTDB lineage: Archaea > Altiarchaeota > Altiarchaeia > IMC4 > JBDREA01 > JBDREA01. Next base: position 2,190 of record CAYUFO010000277.1, read on the forward strand.
TCGACATATTCTCCGGCTTGGGGGACGGGGAGGGATGCCATGGCTGATTGGGTGCCCATGTCGCCTGGGGCTTGCGTGGAGGAATCGGAGGGGGATTGCTGGAGGGGTGCTGTGGTTGCTGGTTCGCTGACGCAGCCGGCCGATAGAATGGCCAGTATTGAGAGTCCCAAGAGTATGTAGTTCATGCTATCACCAGCACGGTATTGGAGTTTACTTTAAAAAAGTAAGTAGTTCCCATTCAGTTACTTTCTGGTTCCTTTCTGGTTCCCGGGCGGGGGAAGAGCATGGGCACGCGTTTTTTGTAGTCGCGATATTCGTCGCCGAATCGGGCTTCGAGTTCCTTTTCCTCGACGAGTTTGAGAATGGCGATGGCAAGGAGGGCG
>CAYUFO010000278.1:0-2566 GCA_964443985.1 uncultured archaeon
GGCTGCGCCAAGTGCGGCGAGCTTCAAGATGGGACGTGTTCGGAGTGCGGGGTCGTCTCGGATGTGGCCGAGGTCGTCGAGTACTTCGTCTGCGAGGGCCGCCAGCGCCAAGCCGCCGAGCAATGCGACGTTGACGGAGGAGCCGGTGTATGAGCCGTAGATGAGGCCGGCAAGGCAGGATACTCCCGTCAGCTTGAAGGCCATGTTGTCGAGTTTGCCGGCCACTGCCGTCCCGACGACGATGGCAGCAAGCAACGCCCCCGCCACGGCGTCGACGGCGGCCAAGTACGCCATGAGGCCGGCTGAAATGAAGGTGAACAACGGCACCAACCGGTAGCTGAACCGTCCCTCGTCGAAGACATCATCCAAAAACTTCAAACTCCCCCCGACGACGGCAAAGCCGCCGACAACCCCCAAACCAAACACCATAACAAACAAACCATGGAGAAAAACAACTATAAAAACCAATAGCGGGATGTCACATCTCTTTCCCGGTGAACAGCGTGTCCATGATGAGATAGTCAATATCAGTGGCCTGAAAGCAGGCGAATGCGTCCTGGGGGGTGCACACGATGGGGGTTCCCTTGTCGTTGAAGCTGGTGTTCACTACGAGCGGTATTCCCGTGTCTTGCTCGAAGCGCTTGACGAGCCCGTGTTAGCGGGGGTTTTCTTTTTTCCTCAGGGTTTGGGGGCGGGTGGTTAAAAACGGTGGGTGTGCATGGGAAAACTGGCCCCCTACCTAACCAATCTAAGGCTGGGATGGATACTAGGTAAACTATTATTACTTTGGGTGTAGTGTGGGGTAGTATGAAGTTGTGGATTCGCTGGTGCTAAGACGGCTATTCATTTTATTTTAGTAATTTTGCGAACCTTAACCCTGAAACGTCTATCTCCTCGCCTCTTTTTTATAATTTTCTTCAAATTGTGCTCTTCGACTTTCAATCTAGGTATTCTGACTCTGAAATCCTTCTCGTTTTTCATGGATACATTAGCTCGGAATCGGAAGTATTCGTTCTCGTCACGATCGCACAGAATAAACAGATATCTAGCTCCACCCAGAAAACATCGTTTATCTCCACGGGGTATTAGGATGTCATAGTCCGTCTTTCCGTTGGGGCTCACCATCAACAACTCATTGTATTCTCCACTCGTTCTCATGACAAATACAAAATTAGTGTGTTGTCCTATAAATATCCTTTTCCTAGGACAAGCCCCCTCAGGAGCACCCAAAAATATCGGGATCACGGGTAGATAGTAGAAAAGTGACTCAATCGACATGATGGAAGCCCCATATATTCACCAAAAAGGCGAGAAAATGGCTCGAGGAAGAAAACGAAAACTGCGATTGGACCCACTTCGGATGCCGAAGCTGTACGAATACACCGCTAAGATATTTGACAAACACGACAAGGAGTTCTCAAAAAAACTCCGCACGCTCCTAGACAAGGAGACGCCCGAGGAAGCCAGCACTTCACGGGCTAAACCGGGGGAGGGGGGGTTACTCCCCTCCCCACCAACTAAAAAGGAGGTGGAGAAATGACTGTAGGGAACAACCACACCAGAGAGATATCCTTGTTGGAAGAGTATGCGTCTCTCTTTGAGCCAATTCGTCCGTTTACGGACCGGTTCCTGAAGATATCTTATAATAACGAGTTCTATGCAGTCGCTACATTCCACTTGCTGTTCGGACAGTACCTTGCAAAGTCAAGAGTATATCTGCCAAAGGTGGATTCCGAGGGGCGGACGGTGTCTGAGTTGGACGGGCGCATTAACCTGGTGATTATTCAGGACAGCCGCTCCGGCAAGGACGCTCCCATGCCCTTTGTGCGGGCGGTGGCCAATGAGCTTGGTATTAACTTCATCTCACTTTCCGATTGGTCCACGGCCGCACTCTTTGGCAGTTTTGCTTACAGCAGGAGTGAAAAGAGAATGACGCCCAGGTATGGAATCCTGGGTAGGCGGGGGGCGGGTCGTTGTGACATCCTCTACATCCCTGAGGGGTCGAGGTTGCTCAAGGAACACAGCAACAGCTATAAGGACGGGACTGTGACGCTTCTCCAAGAGTGTCTTGATCCTATCCCTCGTCGTGAAGGCACTCCTCGACACCCCATCCGCAAGGAGTTGAAGGACGGTGTGCTGGAGCTTTTCCCCACTGCGAGTTTGCTCGTTTCGACGTATCTGCCTTCCCGTATCGAGGAGACGATGATGCGGACCGGGCTGCTTCAGCGTTGCTTGACGTATTTCAGGGAATTGTCAAGTGAGGACCGGAAGAGGGCAGCCAATGAAGACCTGGACCGGATGCAACGGGCCAAGGTTATCGACCAGAAGGCGTTGGCAGACAAACGCATGAGGGCTCCCATGGAGGTCGTGGAGTTGTTCTCGAAGGTCGACCTGAATAGGAAGGTTGCCGTTGCACAAAGTGCAATCGAAGAGTGGCGAGGTTACGTCAACTGCTTCTTTGACGAAACCCATGGTATGGCCCCTTTCAAGCAAAAGATGCTCAATGAGTTTCTGGGGGGGATGGGAAATCAGGCTTGGATTCTGGCGTGGCATCACTGCCTCCTTT
>CAYUFO010000279.1:0-2558 GCA_964443985.1 uncultured archaeon
CACGCCGATCACGGCCATACGGACGTTGATGAAAATATTGGGCAGGGTGAGTTGGAGGATACGTTGACTTCTGCTGGCTATTCGATTGACTATGACTTCTGGAGCCAGGACTATGACGACAGCAATGCCGTCGCCGTGCTAAATGGGGGTATGGCTCAGATTTACATCGCGGATGGGATTGGGAATTGGGATGATCAACCTGAATTGGTTGATCTTCAGGCTGCTGTCAACGCGTTTAAAGGCAAACCCTATGTTGATTTCATGTTGGTGCGGGACTGGGGTCAGGCCGGAACCTACAAAGTGTATGACGACAATCAATATTATAGTCTTGCTGATTATTTCGAGGGAAAGGAGGATGATTTCCCCGACGCCGTCAATAGGATTGCTTTCTTCAACCACCCCGACCGGAGCGGGGACATAATACTGCACCCAAAGAATCTTGGTCCAGGCACGAGATACCAGTTCGACGAGAAGGACTTTGCAAGCACCCACGGCAGCCTTGGCTGGAGCGATACCTATATCCCGTGTGTCTTCGCAGGCGAGGGCTTGAAGCGGGGCATCTCATCTCAGGACGCCCGTGCGGTAGACCTTGCCCCCACCATGGCGGCCTTGCTTGGCGTGTCGATGCCCCAAGCTGATGGTCAAGTTCTCGATGTCCAGCAATCACCTGATTGTTTCCATCAGTCGTGTGCAAACGAAGGAACCCTCCATCCCGAATCAGTCACTTCGTGTAACATGGATTCGGAGAATAGTCTCTTTTTTGAGTTGGTCGTAGATGAGCCTTCGGGTGTGTTTTTGGCTATGCCTGAGACCGTCGACTACGACATGTATGTATCCCAGTACTGTGGTGGAGGAGAATTGTTATGCAACTTTGAGGCAGGCCAGGGCGTCGATGAACGATGCCACCTGAGCGGGGCGGGCGTCTATCATGTGGAGATCTACAACTATGCAGGCTACGGCGACTATGCGTTGTGGGCGGGGAGGGATTGCGACGGTGACGGAGAGCCTGACTTCTATGAAGGTGCGAGCCAAGATGTCTGCCTTCCGAATGTACCCGAACCATACTATCCTGAAGATTCGGGCAGCATACACAACAACACCGTCTCTTTTTGGTGGCATTGGCCGACCGACCCGGGCGGCAGCGGCGTCAGGGAATTCACGTTCGAATTGCAAAAGACGGGGACGACCCTCCTCACAAGAACAGTCGACGTCAACACACTCACGGTAGCCGATCTAGGAGACGGCGTCTATGTGTGGCGTGTTCGTGCCCGCGACAATCAGGGTAATCTGGGGCAGTGGAGTAGTTGGCAGACGGTGACCGTCGACGACATCGTCGGGCCGCCCCCGCCAGTCGTGGAGTCGACGGGCATCGGCTACACGGGCTCCGGCAGCGCCTATACGGTCTCGTGGAGCGACACGCATGATCCCTCGGGCATTGACGGATTCCAGCTGATGGAAGCCGACAATCCAGGATTCACCAGTCTGCAGGTGTTTGACGCCTCAGCACACAGTCTCGCACGGCCGAGCGGCCGCACTGGCACCTGGTACTACAAGGTGAGGGCCAAGGATGCCGTCGGAAACTGGGGCGAATGGGGCGAGGCGGGGTTCATAGACCTGGACAACAACTTTCAAAGCTATGGCTATCACCTCTTTCCCGGCTGGAACCTCATAGCCGTCCACCTCAACGACACAGGCGAAGGCGAGAGAAATACTTTGCTGAAGGAAGATACGGCGTGCGAGCCGATGCCCAACGAACCCCAAGGGGTGTGCGGCAGTGGCACCCTTCCCCTCCTCCCAGCATTCTATCAGGGCTACGTCGTCGTGGACGGAGCGCTCGCGGCGGACGGCACACCGATAACCGTGGAAGTCGAATCCACCGGCGAAGAAGTGGCAGCCGTCACCACGGACTGTGGCGGAGAATATGCTGCTCTCATCTACTATTGCGACACCGACGATCCCTCGGATGGCCGCGCGAAACCCCAGGATGCCCTGGTCTTCAAGATAGATGGTGCCGTAGCCAATCCTCCCACCGTCGGTGCCGATACCATTTATCTGGGTGACTTCCCGGTCTTGCTCGCAGACTATGAGCCTGCGTCGGAGAACGTGCAGGTATCCGAAGGCGATAGCGTGTCCTTTACTGCCCACGCCATCGCGGCCGATCAAGAAAACCTTCTCTACCTGTGGGAATTGGATGGCGTCTATCAAGCCATCACATCCGGGTTCACCTACCAGCCGACCGCCTACGATGTCGGCGTGCATGCCCTCACGCTCTCTGCCGGGGACGGTCACACCCTTGTCAACCGCGCGTGGACTATCGACGTCGTCGACGTGCCGCCCTACTGTAACGGCAGCCAGCCGCCTCTAAGCGGCGACTGGATGCTTGACGAAGACACGCATTGCTGGGATTCGGTCATCAACCTCTCCGACGGCAACCTCTATCTTTCCTCAGATACGCAGCTTATCCTGGAACATGCCACGCTCTACGTCAATGCCACGGTTTACTCGGGTGGACGCATCCGGTTGCGTGATGGCAGGATAAAAATTACTGGATGAGGATG
>CAYUFO010000280.1:0-2558 GCA_964443985.1 uncultured archaeon
TCTACCGAATCAGCGAACCCGGTTTACAGAATGAAGAGCTGCTGGAAGCGATCAAGTTCGGCGACTTTGAGCAGGTGGCAAAGCACTACAACATCATCGACAAGTCCTCGACGATAAATGTGCTCGTGCCGTACGGTAGTGACTACGACGAACTCGTTGAGATAGCCGAGACTCAGGGTCTCACGAGGGAGTTTGTGCGGAGAGCACGGCCCTTCTCAGTAAACCTCTACCGGCCGCAGAATGGCTCACCTATGTGGAACCAGCTGAAGCCCATTGCTGCTCCCGGGGCGCGGTCGAAATCTTCCAACTGGTTCGTATACACAACATCCACAGACTACGATTCGCAGAAAGGACTTATCCCATCTACATCTGATGTGATTATCGCATAAACCAAACAAAGGAGAAGCTCATGAAACCAAAGGATCAGGCTCTTGAGGTTTTCGGTAGCCTGGCGTGCTTTACTCGTCCGGAGATGAAAGTCGAGAGGTTTTCGTATCCGGTGATCACGCCATCCGCAGCCCGCGGAATCTACGAGGCCATCTACTGCAAACCACTCGAGTTCCGATGGCAGATCACGCGAGTCGAGATGATCTCGCCGCCGAGCTATATCGCACTCCGAAGAAATGAAGTCAAAGAGAAAGTCTCGGTCTCGGCTGTCAGCAAGATGGCTTATGGAAAGGCGGAACCCACCCCGATCTGGGCCGATGGGGATCGGAGCCTTACGGGTTCAGACACGAAGGGAAGAACGCAGCGCCAGACGATGGCGCTTAAGAACGTTCGCTATCGCCTGCATGCCGAAATCAGGCCCTGGCCGCAATTCATGGATCGCTTACAGGCGCTCGAGAACCAGTTTCGCAGGCGTGCAGGCAACGGCAAGTGCTTCTATCAGCCGTACCTCGGCTGCAGAGAGTTCCCAGCATACTTCGAGCTTATTGAGCCAGATGATCTTCCTGCCGAGACGTGCAAGTTGGATTTCGACGACCTCGGCTGGATGCTCTATGATGTCTTTGACCTGTCTCGCACAGGTGACAGCAACGACTCACCGTGCATCAGCCTGTTTAAGCCCCAGGTCAAAAACGGAGTAATGATCATTCCCGAATACGAAAGCGACGAAGTACGCAAAGGGATGAGAAGGGAGCGCTAATGCTGCACGTTCTATATCAATACGCGAACAAGAAACTCGACGTCAAGATCGGTGTGACACCCAAGGACGTTCGGTGGGCGATTTTCATCGATTCGAACGGCATGCTGCTCGGCGTACATGAGATCGGTGATGTCGACAGCAAGTCTAATCGAGGTAAGCGCTTTAAGACTTGCCCGGAGTTGACGTTTACCGAGATGAAATCCAGTGGTGTCACCAAAAGTCACTTTCTCGTCGACACCGCTGACGTTGTCGCCCTGCATACGAAGGGCGATCCGGAAGAGAAGACGATGCAGAAGCACGCCTACTTCATCAGTCTTCTGCGGAAAGCTTCAGGCGTCATGCCTTTGATTCAGGTGGCAGCAAATGTCCTTGAAGATGACGCCAAGCTGGCTGAAATACGGGAGAAGCTTGAGGATCATGGTGCCAAACCTACGGACAAAGTCACACTGAATATCGACGGCGAATACTCAGTCGAATCGGATGATTGGTACGAATGGTGGATGGAGTTCAAGTCGACCTTAAAAAGCGGACGAAGTAAGGCGAGCGGCAAGAAGACAGCCGCGATGATGCGTTGCTTAGCAACTGGCGAACTTGCGACCCCTACCAGAGTCAGCCCGAAGATACCAGGACTCGCTGACGTTGGAGGTATGTCAGCAGGCGACGCTCTTATAAGCTTCAAGCAAGAGTCATTCTGCTCCTATGGGCTATCTCAGGCAACCAACGCTGCTGTGTCTGAAACGGCTACCAAAGCTTACAACGAAGCTCTTAAAGAGCTTATCAGTGATCACAGTTACAAGCTTGCCGGAGCAAAGATCGTCTACTGGTATTCCCAGTCAGTCCCCAGAGAACACGACCCTCTTCATCTTCTCGGCAATCCTGAAGACATCTCAGACGAATATGACAGTATCATCGAATCCTCCGCTCTACTCGCCGCCAAAGAGCTCCTGGACAGCATTCGATCAGGAAAGTACCCGCAGTTGGAGGGGAACTACTTCTACGCTGCGACTCTTTCCGGTGCTGCCGGCAGGGTTATGGTGCGGGATTGGATTGAAGGTGAATTTGAAGCTCTCGTCGAAAACGTGGCAAGCTGGTTCGATGATCTACAGATCGTTCATCGCGACGGCAGCCGGATTGCTCCGACACCGAAGTTCATGGCTGTGCTCGGCTCGACGGTTCGAGACTTAAAAGATCTCGTATCACCTTTCGTTGCTTCGATGTGGAGAGCAGCATTGCGCAGAAATGAGCTGATCCCTCGTTTCGCTACATCAAAAGCTCTCATGAGAATGCGAACTGAGATTATCCGTGGAGATGCGGCAAAGCACGCCCGCATGGGACTTCTAAAAGCATATCACAACCGAAACATACGATTTAAGGGAGGTAGTATGAACCAACAGATTGGCCCGTATTTGAGTGA
>CAYUFO010000281.1:0-2513 GCA_964443985.1 uncultured archaeon
GCCGCCGAGATACTCGTACAGCTCCTTTCCCTCAACCGCGGCGGCACACTTTGCGGCAGCCATGGAGACGGGGAGGATGGCGTTCGCCCCCAACCGGCTCTTGTCGGGCGTCCCGTCCAGCTTTCGCATCTTCTCGTCGAGTGCGGCCTGGTCGGTGACGTCCATGCCGGAGACGGCCTTGGCGATCTCGGTGTTGACGTTCTCTGCCGCCTTCGCCGGCGCGACGATCTTGGCCTCGTATTTCCCGCGGCTTTTGCCGTAGGGGACGGCGGCGCGGCCCATCGACCCGTCTTTCGCGTAGACGTCCGCCTCGAGCGCCCACTCGGCGCGGCTGTCGACGATGGTCCGAGCTTTGACTTTAACGAGGTCCATTTTTCGTGAGGTGAGTATGGGTGGAGAGGTTTATTAATCGAGGCTCATTCGAGGAGAGAGGACTTCAGGTTTTCGCTAAGATAGAATGAGTCTTTCCACTCAAGGTCGGCAATGATTGCTCTGAACTCTTTTTTGTCGATTAATCCTTTGGTTGCTGCCTTTTTGAGGAGTCCAAGCGTTCCTGATACTGGGGTGCCCTCCTCCTTTGCCTGCTTTCGTGCAGCGAGGTCATCGAGGACGGCGATAGCCTTGTGTTTTTTTACGAGATGGAGGACGCCGGCCTCCCCCCGGCCGAGCGAGGCGTGTTCTCGTGTGGTTTCCTCTGCTGATTCGACGCGAATCCACGCGGCTTTTTGGGCGCTCCCGTTTGGTTCGGTAGCGATTTCAAGAAGCTCAGGAAAACAGAGTTCCCGGTAGACACTTTCGGGAATGAGGACACGGTAGCCTTCGAGGATGGTTTTGAGAAGTTCGAGTCTGCCGATCTTTGCGAAGGCGGAGAGGACCGATGTGTCGAGGATAACAACGCGTTTCGCCATTATCCAAGCGCGTGTAGGTCGCTTTCCAGTTCCTTTCGGGTGCGGGGTCCCCGCTGGATGGGTATCTCCTTTTCGGCGAGGATGTCCTTCATCTTCTCATAGCCGACGCCCGCGATTTCGCTGGCCTTGCCAAGCGAGATGTCCCCCCGGCGGTAGAGGTCGACGGCCACGGTCAGACTGTGCTTTTGGAGTTTTTGCAGGTATTCGCGCAGTGCCTCGCGGATGAGTTCGCTTCGGTTGTCGAAGTAGCCGCTTTTCACGTAGAGGTCGGCATCTTCCTTGATTTTTCGGGGGATTTTGAGATAGATGGCCTCAGACATGTATACCACTTATAATATGCATATGCAATGCATATATAAATAAGAAAACCCACTTGCTATAAATTTACCGACCCCTTATCGCAGCAATGTATCTCGATAGGCTGGCTTGCCGACCTATTTTTCTGGCGTAGGCATCAAGCAACAGGGCATTCTCCTCATTTCTCGTGGATACGCTGCCCTTAGGGATATGGAAAATCTCCGGTCCCTCTGTAGAGAATGTTTCTGCTTCAGGTTTCCAGTCTTCCTGGAATACCATCACCCCCCTCACATCTTTTGGGGGAATCATCCCCAGGACGTTCCCTTCAGGCGTAAAGGGCCGAAGCCAGACATCATCCATCCTACCACCTTCTGCACCGGTAAATGGGAAGTTCGATGCCATAACTTGTGTAAGATATTCTTGTAACTCCCCTGGAGTCAGAAGTGAGTTGTTGTGTGCCCTCTTCACCATATCCATTGAAGATGTCACGATTTCGGGATGTCTCACCACCTCATGAGCGGCGAGTCTGAGAAAATCCATTTGGGAATGTCTGAGATCAGGATACCGTTTATTCATCGCAGCAACCCAGGGGGAAAGCGAATTATTTTCAGCTCAAATGACCCCACTACCTTGAAAGGGTATCTTCAGATCATTCCGTTTTAGAAGGTTGTTTCCATTGAATATTATAAGAGCAACTGAATCATCTTTTCTGATATTTGCTCCCTCAAAAAGTGTTGGAAGACCAAAGGAGAAGTGAATGATATCCTTATGCCCCGTAAGTGCATCAAAATGGGTTAATTCTCCCCTCCTCTGGCTGGACAACATGCCCTCCGACAAGACTTTAGGCACATTCCTCAGAGCAATCAACTTTGTGGGATTACGGACCAATGCAGACACAAGCTCCGAAGCCATGCCTCGCCGGGATCCGATATCTAAAGGCTCTGATGCCGGCAATAAACCCCTGTTACCCGCATCTGATAATGCAAACTCGAGATTCGATCCTTCTCGTTCTACGAGAAGAGGCGATTCCCCCCCCCCACGAATCTCGCACTTTAGCCGCCGAATCTCATCACTCAGACTTCGGAGGATCTCATCTTTTTCCGCCAAAGCGCGGGAACGGTGCGTCTTGGGGATTTCGCACGCACCCGGGGGCTGATGGAGATCAAGGAGGGAGAAACATTGGGAGCGCTGGTAGACATTGCCGGGGGATTATCCAGCAAAGATTACTCACCAAGCCTGCAGATTGAGCGCCTGCGGCCGCTTGCGAAACGAGGGAGCGCTCCAGCGTGGGAGGTAATAGATATCACC
>CAYUFO010000282.1:0-2503 GCA_964443985.1 uncultured archaeon
CCAACTCACCCTGCCCAATATTTTCATCAACGTCCGTATGGCCGTGATCGGCGTGTAGAACAATCATTGTTTGTTGGTACAAACCAGGATTCATCTGTTTCAAATGATCAGTTAAACGACCAATTTGAGCATCAACACTTGATGCAAAACCATTGCCATAAGTCTCCTGAGCACCCCCATGGTGGCTTACTTCATCAGTGCCGAGAAGCCAAACACTCGTAAACTGAGAAAGGGGGTTATCCTCTAAATGCTCTTCTAGAATACCTATGGTTTTGACATCTAATACTGCTGACGATATCTTTGCATTCGGTAATGATGGATTACCTTTATCTAAATACCCTAAATGGAATGCCATTAACCAATTTGCGTTTTCTTTGTTGTCGGCTCCTTTGCGGATAAACTCAAAGATGGATGTTGTGTTGTAGTTTAACTGCTGGTTTTCAATCTCTTCGTAAATTGTTGGTGATTGGAGATATTTGTTCGTTCCTTGACTGAGACCAAGATAGTATTTTGTAGTCTCCCATAATTTGCTTTCATCAACTAACTCTTTGTTGTTTTTCTGATACCATCTGAAACCTGTTATGCCTGTTCTATATGGATACCCCCCAGTATAGATTGCTGTGTGTGCTGCAGGTGTGATGGAGGGGAAGATTGTGGTGCATCCTGAATACCTTATTCCTCGTTCGAATAGTTCGCTTTTGATGTTGGGACAGTAGCCGTCTGCGACAGAGGCTTCCAGCAGATCAGCTCGCTGCCCGTCCACGAGAATGGATACCACGTATTTTATCTCGGGATTGGAGGCGACTGTAAATACTGCCTCCCCAGAATAGGTGGCAGGCTGAGTACCGAGAGTATACTCAATCTCAAAAGGCACCGTGAAGGACGCACCTTCCTCTATATCATGGGGTACAAGGAAGTTGATTGACATCTGATATTGACTTTTAGAGATTTTGTCTTGAAGCTCCTCTATCTCCAAAATATTTTCTGACAGATTATCAGTACTCGCGTTGGCTGAGGATTCCTCTATCAATCCATTTAAAGTCTTCTTGTCATTTGAAACGTCAATCAACCATACTTTTTTTCCAGTAGCGTCAAGGATTTCCTTTCGTTCAACCATATTGTCAATTGGGTTGGTGACGCGAAGGCCGTCCAATAGAATATCGCTGCCGCCAGCATTCTCCAAGTAAAAGTCTATTTGGAATAGTGTTCCAGGAAGAAGCTCAGACGGAAACTGCGAGGCAACTTGTAGTTCAGCAGCACCAAGTATAGGCAGAAAGCATAAGAAAACCAACAGGAAGATTATAGATTGCTTGCCATTCATCAATGCAGACCTCCCCCTGATAGTCCAAAAAGTAATGGAAAAGCTATGAATCCTGTTATAAGCCCAGAGATAATTCCAAGAAGGATCGCACGAAGAAGTTTTCGGTTTTTCCAGTAACTTGCCCCCAACGTAATCAATGCGGGTAAAAGAAAAAAACCGTAGACACCCAATACAAAAATTTCGTCATAATATGTCTCATCTAGATTTCCCTGGAAGGATGAAGTATCTGGGAGGAGAGACAACAACAAAATAAATAATAAAATGTTAAGTGTCGATCCCATCATCATGCCTGCCAACAGAGATTTTACATCCCACCACGTAGGCTTCACTTTCATGCAATTCACTCCAATTTTAATGATTATCTGTTTTGTTTCTCTCATTTATTAATTCGTCTTCTTTTATTAAATACTTTATAGTTTTTACTTTAATGTGCCAAGTGATTATGTACTATGATATCCACATTCCTGGCTTTTCGATCGTTTAATCCTCTCTTGAGTCCTGAGCCGGAAAAGACAATTGGAACGTGGCTCTCAGCCTGCATTAATCCGCCGTGCTCGCCTGCCATATCTGTATTGTCGAAGTAATATCGTTGATCTTCTTTAGCTAGCAATATTACATCTCCGCTTCTAGTTGAATCAAATTTTTCGATCCGTTCAACTGCGTTTGGATACTGGTCGTCTTTTCCAGTAAAGAAGTCTGTCAGGGTGTAACTCTGGCCATTTTTATAGACTTTGTAGCCATTGGAACCGGTGTATTTATAGAGCACCAAATCAACGTAGGGTTTCGTTGGAAAAGTATTTCTGGCACATTGGATAGTGCTTTCAGGAAGAGAACTGTCCCAGTCACCTAATCCATCAGAAAAGTAGATCTGAGTCATACCTCCATTCAGGGCGATAACAGCATTGCTTAAAGAAAGGGGGAGTCCATCATCGTAGACCCAGTAGCTACACTCGTCTTCCAAGACATCCTCCAATGCATCAAAGTCGATCTTATATGCGGGATCAACAGGGTATTGGCCATGATCCGAGGTGAGGACAACCATGGTTTCATCAAGTATACCTTCAGATCGGAGAAAGTCAAACAACCTTCCAATTTGATCATCAGTATAATTCCAATTGTAATAAAGTTTGGAGTGAACCCCTGTTGTTGTACAATTAGTTAGGTTGGTTGGGGTATTATTTG